>NZ_QTWD01000011.1:129337-130836 GCF_003460955.1 Blautia sp. AF26-2
AAGTCCTCCGGGAGTTGGAGGAAGAAAAACAGAATAAAGAAGAAAAAACAGCATAGAATACTTCTGAGCGGGTATGGCTAAGAATGTTTTGGCGTATTGACAGGACATTTAAAATGACGTATACTAAGCTCAGTGATCGTTCTGTAGAAACTTGCGAAGCCTACAGGCGGGGGAGAGCCTGCGGGTCTCTCCCTCTTTTGTTTTAAGGAGAAATGATATGCAGACACCGAAAAAATTCTCTTCTTTTAGTGATCAGGTTTCCTGGATCAGTGACGAAAAGGGAATAAAAATAAACGACAGAGAATATGCAGAAGAGATGTTACGCCAAATAGGATATTTTCCTCTTATGGGAGGATATAAACATCTTTTTAGAATATCGAATACAAAGAAATATAAAGCAGGAACAAGTTTTGAAGAAATAGTCAGTCTGTATAAGTTTGATGCAGAGCTTAGAGAGTTGTTCTTTAAATATTTACTGCAGGTTGAGCGACAGATGCGTTCTTTGATGTCATACTATTTTACTGAAATGTATGGAGCAGAGCAGAAGCAGTACCTGGATGCTAATAATTATAATCATACAAAAAGAAATCATGCAACAATCGTAAAGTTGATAGCGACCTTGAAACGGGCAACAACGACCACAGATTATACATATATCAATTATTATCGCAAGACATATGGTGAAATTCCATTATGGGTTTTGGCGAATGTACTTACGTTTGGAAATTTATCAAAAATGTTCCGAGTATTTCCTCAATCCTTAAAATCAAAAGTATCAAAAAACTTTGAACCTTTGAATCAGCATCAGATGGAGCAGTTTCTATCGGTTCTCACGAAGTATAGAAACGTATGTGCACATGGAGAACGACTGTTCACATACAGAACGGTAGATGCTATTGCGGATACACCGCTTCATAAAAAACTTTCATTGCCACAGAGTGGGAATCAGTATGAAAAAGGAAAACAGGATTTGTTTGCTGTGGTGATTGCTTTTAGATATCTATTACCTGGAAAAGATTTTCTGGAATTTAAAAGAAAGCTTATAAAAGAGATTGACCGAGTAAACAGAGAGGTAGAGCATATAAGCGAAACGGAATTATTGAATAAAATGGGTTTCCCGGAAAACTGGAAAAATATTACCAGATACCATTTAAAGTAAAGAAAAATCCTCTAAGAGATAGTGAAATACCTATTGTCTTAGGGGATTTTTTTGTATTAATTATAGGATTGACAAAGAAATGAGTCAATAAGAAAATAAGTATTGAAAATAGTTGGAACAAGTACTAAAATAAAGTTGGGACAATAAAACGGAATTATACTGCGAGGAAGATTATGAAGAATAAAAAGATTAAATGCGATATATATACCAGAGTATCCACAACCATGCAGGTGGATGGCTACAGTCTGGATGCTCAGAAAGAAAAACTCAAGAGATATGCAGAATTTCAGAATATGGAAATCGTAAATGAGTATTCCGATGAAGGTAAGTCTGGAAAGAG
>NZ_QTWD01000012.1:0-107891 GCF_003460955.1 Blautia sp. AF26-2
AGATTTGTTCCAAGTTCAAAATCAACATACTAGCTAATTTATCCCTTTTACTGTTTTAAAGGATCTTTCGATCGTTTTGAATTACTTATTCAGAACTTTCGAGGATGTGTTTCACTGTTTAATTATCAAGGATCTCTGCTGTCCCGACTCGGATCAGCTCGTTTATTTTATCACAGAACTTTTCGTTTGTCAAGAACTTTTTTAATTTATTTTTTAAAGCTCTTTCGAACTTCTTTGCTGTTCTCTCGATCAGCAACTCGTTCATTTTATCAAACTCATTCGCTTTTGTCAAGAACTTTTTTTCAAGTTTTTTTGAAGCAGTTTTTGTAACCCGCGGCAGCCACCCGGCTCCGAACTAGGTTTTTCTGTTTCAAAGGAACTCATTCGCATCAGCTCTCGCTGACAGCTTAGTTATAATAACACCGCCCAAAGCAAAAGTCAACACCCTTTTTCGAATTTTCTTATTTTTAGAAAAATATAGTTAATTCTGCATATTTTATATTTTATCTGAATTTTTTAAAAAAGACCGTACGCATCACACGCCGGTCCTTTTTCCACAACTTCCTTCTAATTTTTCCCCACGCGCAGAATCGCATCCTGAATATTTTCCACCGGAATCAGTGCGATTCCACCGATTTTCTCCACGGACTTCATGCAGACAGCAGGTAAAATCACCCGCTCGAAGCCCAGTTTTTTTGCTTCCAGTACACGCTGTTCCGCCATGCTGACGGCGCGGACCTCACCGCTTAAGCCGACCTCGCCAAATACGACCGTTTTCTCATCGATCACCTGATCTTTGTAGCTCGATACGACGGCAAGTGCGATGCCAAGATCGATCGCCGGCTCATTCATCTTGATTCCGCCTGCGATGTTGACGTAGGCATCGCTTGTCGAAAGATTGACTCTTGCGCGTTTTTCCAGCACTGCCATCAGCAGGTTCACACGGTTGAAATCGCATCCTGCTGCGGTGCGGCGCGGGATTCCGAAATTACTGTGGCAGACCAGTGCCTGAATCTCGATCAGGATCGGGCGCGTTCCCTCCATGGAGCATGCGACAACCGAACCGGAAGCTCCCTCCGGCCGTCCGTTCAGCATGTACTCCGATGGATTTTTCACTTCCACGAGTCCCTCTGTCTGCATTTCGAAGACGCCGATCTCATTTGTAGAACCAAAACGGTTTTTGACGCCGCGCAGAATCCGGTAAGACGCATGACGGTCGCCCTCGAAGTACAGCACGGTATCTACCATGTGTTCCAGCACACGCGGGCCGGCCACATTACCGTCTTTTGTCACATGACCGACGATAAAGATCGAAATCCCCATTCCCTTTGCAATCTGCATCAGCACATTCGTCGATTCCCGGACCTGGGATACACTGCCCGGCGCGGAGCTGACCTCCTCGTTGTACATGGTCTGGATCGAGTCGATGACGGCCATCTCCGGCTTCTCTTTTTCCATGACGGCGCGGATGATATCAAGATTCGTCTCGCAGAGCAGGGACAGATTTTCGTTAAATTCTCCGATCCGCACAGCGCGCAGTTTGATCTGACGCAGGGACTCCTCACCGGAAATATATAAAACCTGATGTCCTGCTGTGGACAGCATGCGGCACACCTGCAGAAGGAGTGTGGATTTTCCAATTCCCGGATCGCCGCCGACCAGTGTCAGGGAACCCGGCACGATTCCTCCGCCGAGCACCCGGTCGAGTTCTCCGATTCCCGTCGGGATGCGCTCCTCTTTTCCTGTTGAAATTTCCGTCAGATGAACCGGCTTTCTGCCCGCCGCGCTGTGGTTTCCGATCCCCTGCGTTCCCGCCGGTGTTTTGGCCGCTGTCGGTTCCTCCACAAACGTGTTCCATTCTCTGCACGCCGGACACTGGCCCATCCATTTTGCTGACTCATATCCGCAGTTCTGGCAGAAAAAGGCGGTTTTTTTTGCTTTTGCCATAGTTGTGTCTCCCTTATAATTGTCAAAAAAAGCTGCCGCACACGTTCTGCGACAGCCTTCTTTTCTTATTTCATCATGCTTTTACGATTTCTACTGCTACATCCTCTGCTTTTTCCAGCTCTACGCTGAAGGAAAGTTTTCCGCCGAGGTTTGTGGTCATGTGGCCAACGTTTACGCCGTCGAGCAGCACCTTGTATTCGGTCTCTGCTTCCATTTCAACGGTGATCTGTGCATCCTCCGGTCCTTCTACTTTGAAGGTCATGCCGTCGTCGAATACGTTCAGATCGGTAACTGCGGTTCCCGGAACGGATTCGTATACGAACAGTCCGTTTCTCTCCAGCTTTGTGATTTCCTTAAAGGTTTTTACTTTATACAGATCTCCTCTGTGCTCAAAATCAGATTTTTTTGCCTTTGCCGCAAGCTCATAATCTCCGAAGCTGATGCCTCCGTCTGCCTCTGTGCGGATTAATTCTTTTACTACTGACATTTGTAAATGCCCTCCTGGTCTTGTCTTTTGTGGTGTTTCGTTTCTTTGTGAAAATCATACCATAATCAAAAAGATTTTACCATATAATTTATGGAATTTTATATTATTTTTTCTCAAGAACCTTAAATGTAATCTCTTTCTTATTCATTCCAGCCGCAACGGTATCGCCTTTTTTCACTTCTCCGTTCAGGATGGCTTCTGCGAGCGGATCCTCAATTTTGCTCTGGATCGCGCGTTTTAACGGGCGGGCACCGTACTTGCTGTCGAAGCTGTTTTCCACGAGATATTCTTTCACGGTGTCACGGACTTTCAATTCAATGTCCATCTGCTCCTTGCAGCGGCGCTCCAGATCTTTGAGCAGAATCTGCAGAATCTTCTTCATATCCGCCTTGGTAAGCTGATGGAATACAATAATCTCGTCGATTCGGTTCAGGAATTCCGGCTTAAACATCCGTTTGACTTCTTCCATCACCTGGCCCTTCATGTATTCGTAGTCTTTCCGCTCATCTTCTGTCGAAAGGAATCCAAGGCGTTTCGGCGCTACAATGTTCTGTGCTCCGGCATTGGATGTCATGATAATGCAGGTCTGTTTGAAATCAACTTTTCTGCCCTGCGCGTCGGTGATATGGCCATCATCAAGCACCTGCAGCAGAATGTTGAAGACATCCGGGTGCGCTTTTTCGATCTCGTCAAACAGGATCACACTGTACGGGTTGCGGCGCACTTTTTCGGAGAGCTGGCCGCCTTCCTCGTAGCCGACGTATCCCGGAGGGGATCCGATCAGTTTGGAGACGCTGTGTTTCTCCATGTACTCCGACATGTCGACGCGGATCAGGGCCTGCTCTGTACCGAAAACTGCCTCGGCGAGTGCTTTGGAAAGTTCTGTTTTTCCGACACCGGTCGGTCCAAGAAACAGGAAGGATCCTGTCGGACGGTTCGGGTCTTTTAATCCGACTCTGCCTCGTTTTACGGCTTTTGCCACAGCTGTCACGGCTTCTTCCTGGCCGACAACGCGTTTATGGAGTGTCTGCTCCAGTCTTGCCAGACGTTTCGATTCTCCTTCCGCGAGACGCTGTACCGGAATTTTCGTCCAGGTGGATACGGTTTTTGCGATTTCTTCTTCTGTTACCTGCAGTTTTTTGTTTTTGCAACGGCGTTCAAAGCGTTTTCGGATCTGCTCCAGATCTTTTTCGAGCTCCTGCTGGCGCGCCTGCAGTTCTTTTGCCTGCTCAAAATCGCCGGCACTGATCGCGGATTCTTTTTCTTTCTGTACTTCGAACAGTGTCTGCTCCTCTTTTGCCATGTTGTCCGGCACCTGGTAGCCGGCGAGCTGTACGCCTGCGGATGCCTCATCGATCAGATCGATGGCTTTATCCGGCAGGAAACGGTCGTTGATGTAGCGGACGCTCATTTTTACGGCTGCTTCCAGTGCTTCATCGGTGATTTCCACGCCGTGGTGGCGTTCGTAGTATGGGCGCAGGCCTTTTAAGATATCAAGTGCTTCGCTTTCCGTCGGTTCTTCTACTTTGACCGGCTGGAAACGGCGCTCCAATGCGGCATCTTTTTCGATGTATTTACGGTATTCTTCGAGCGTGGTTGCACCGATGAGCTGAATTTCTCCGCGGGAAAGGGACGGTTTTAAGATATTGGATGCATCGAGTGCTCCCTCTGCACCGCCGGCCCCGATGATGGTGTGAAGTTCATCGATGAACAGCAGAATATTTTCATTGTCCGTCACTTCTTTGACGACACGTTTGATACGCTCTTCGAACTCACCGCGGTATTTGCTTCCGGCTACCATTCCGGAAAGGTCAAGGACAACAACTCGCTTATCGCGGATCGTTTCCGGCACAATGCCAAGGGCAATCCGCTGCGCCAGACCTTCCGCAATCGCCGTTTTTCCGACACCCGGCTCTCCGATCAGACACGGGTTGTTTTTTGTCCGGCGACTTAAGATCTGAATGACACGCTCAATTTCCTGCCCACGGCCGACAACCGGATCGAGTTTTCCTTCGCGCGCAAGCTCAGTCAGATCCCGGCTGTACTGGTCCAGTGCCGGCGTTTCGCTGGTCTGCGCTCCACCTCTTGTCTGCGATCCGCGGCCGGTATTTGCATTTCCGCTTGCACCGCCCTGCAGCGGTGCCTCGCCCATGGCAGTAAGGATTGCTCCATATAGTTTCTGAATGTTGATCCCCATGGTAAAAAGCAAACGGGTAGCAACACAGTCACTTTCTTTTAAGATTGCGATCAGCAAATGCTCGGTTCCCACAGCTCTGCTCTTAAAACGCGCTGCCTCCGCTTCTGCATTTTCAAGCACTCTGCGTACCCGCGGAGTATAGCCCGGTCGGGATTCGGTCACGGTGTTTCCGCCTGGTGCAATCAGACGGTCAATCAGTTCGGTAAGCTGTCCGGCATCTACGTGAAACTCAGAAAGCACCATGCCTGCTGTGCCATCCTCCACGTTCAGAAGTCCGATCAGAAGGTGTTCGGTTCCTACGTAATTATGTCCACATTTTTCAGCTGTCCTAACCGCATATGCCAGTGCTTTTTTTGCCTGACTGGTATATCCTTCTCTCATAATACTATTGTCTCCTTCATGTTTCGTCTGCGTAATTGCTGTAAATTTCATCTACAAGCTGATGTACTTCTTCTTTTGATATATTTTTGCAGACGGCTTTTGCAAGAATCACCTGCAGATCTTCGCGCAGTTCCTGCATGGCATACAGTTTATCCGCATCGATAGAGATAACGGCTCCTTTTCTTCGGTCAATCGAAAGAAGCCCCTCCTGCCGGAGTACGCTGTAGGCCTTATTTACGGTATGCATGTTGATTCCGATATTGTCTGCGAGCTGTCTTACCGAAGGTAGAGTATCTCCTTCCTGAATTCTGGAAGTGGCAATACCCAGAATAATCTGATTTCTCAGCTGGATATAGATCGCTTCATCGCTGTTGAAATCGATCTGTATTGTCTCATAATACATAGTTACACCCTGCTTTCTCGTATCGTTTTGTTATACATATGTTATAACAATTCGCAAACTTTGTCAACAAACGGTTTCCCTACCTGTTTTTCTCGTAGATGATCTGAAGACCTTTCAGGAGCAGATTCTCATCGATGATGATGTCATGTCTGCAGTGCGGAATCACAGCTTTCGCCAGACCTCCGGTAGCCACAATCGTGCATTTGCAGCCAAGTTCTTCTTCCATCCGTTCGATCATGCCGTCGATGCTGGCAGCGTTTCCATAAATCATACCGCCTTTCATACAGTCCAGCGTATTTTTGCCAATGACTTTTTTCGGTGCTGTCAGACTGGTCTGGCTAAGCTGCGCGGCATTTGATACGAGAGCATCCAGCGAAGTACGAAGTCCCGGAAGAATCACGCCTCCGATGAAGCTTCCTTTCTGATCAAGTACACTCATCGTCGTGGCAGTTCCCATATCGATAACAATCTGCGGACATGTGTATTCATTCAGCGCTGCTACTGCTACAACAACAAGATCGCTTCCTGCCGTTGCGGGGTCGTCCAGTTTGATATTAAGTCCGGTCTTCACACCGGGGCCGACAACTTTGACCGGCTTTTTAATCACTTTTTCTGCCGCACTCCGGCAGAGCTCTGTCACCTGCGGAACAACGGAAGAGATGATACCTCCTTCGATCTGCTCCACCGGAATCTCATACAGTTCCAGTACATTTTTCAGGCTGACTGCGTATTCCAGCTCTGTTTTTGCCTTGTCCGTGGAGAGTCTTTCGATGAAGTATGTTTTTTTCCCTTCCACACACCCAAGGACGATGTTCGTGTTGCCGATGTCTATTGCAAGGATCATGATTCAGGTTCCTCCTGTAAAAACTATGAAATGAAATTCTTGTGGTTTTATTATACATGGTGCGGCGCTTTGAGACAAGGAAAAAGACAGCAAGAAAAAGACAATTAAGTCGATTTCATACTGTCTTCTGAATATTTCATTTTGAATTATCTATTCTTGTTGTTCACAAAAATAAATTTTGCATCATTCTCAAACGTACGATTTAGCAGAATTTGCCCTGAAAATGTTTGAGTACTATACATTTTTACATCATTCTCAAACCATTACTTACAGATTTAGGGGAGGTGGAAAGTTTGAGTACCATACATTTTTACATCATTCTCAAACGCTCAGTCCGGTACCAGGTGCGCTTACAGTGTTTGAGTACCATACATTTTTACATCATTCTCAAACTAACACTAACAATGTATAACAGATGTATAAGTTTGAGTACCATACATTTTTACATCATTCTCAAACCCAGCAGACGCACGACGCCGTGACACTGAAGTTTGAGTACCATACATTTTTACATCATTCTCAAACTCACTGGCAGGAGGAATCGACGCATCATCGGTTTGAGTACCATACATTTTTACATCATTCTCAAACGTGAAGGTGACGGTATGAAGACTTTTTACCGTTTGAGTACCATACATTTTTACATCATTCTCAAACTGGTATTCCGTAGGAGCCGCCAGTGCTTACGTTTGAGTACCATACATTTTTACATCATTCTCAAACACGCTTAACTCTTTCGTGAAGCGCTTTTTCGTTTGAGTACCATACATTTTTACATCATTCTCAAACTTTCCTGCAAGCGGAATAATATTAGAACCTGTTTGAGTACCATACATTTTTACATCATTCTCAAACCTCAAATTTAAAAATGAACTGCTTTCATCTGCACAAAACAGATACTCAAACATCCGATGGATATTAATAGACATCACATCCATCTTTGTCAATTATATAATATTCTCTCTGATTCGAAAAGTCCCTTTGTATATTTTCTATGAAAAGCAAGGATATTTCATAGTAGCATGCCATTTGGGAGAGTTTGTTTATTTGTGTTTCGTTCAGATAGGACCGAATATTTATCAGAATCACCAGTTCTTTTTGGAGAAGTTCGGCCATAACTTTGATATATTGCGTCAATTTTTCCAGAAGCCCCATCTCTTTTTCGGTTTCTGTCTGAACTCCCATCAATTTTAGGAGTGCGCTCAAATCGATTTCCTCATTTTGTTCCAATTCGTACCAACTGACAGCTTCCAATTGATAGATGTATTTCTTCAGTTCCGCAATAATTCTCTGTGTTTCAAGAAACATTTCTTCATTTTGCGCACTTTTGACCAGCTCTGTAAATAACCGTTTTTGTATTCTGTGATCCGCAAAATCAAGAGAAAATGGCGTTAATATTAATTCCACATCTCTTTTCATATTCAGCTCTGTGTCAGCTTTAGAAAGTACGAAATTTCCCTCCTCTCCCTGATTTTGTTTTTGCAGCTGCTCCACATATTTTAAAAACAGCTCCGGTGATTCTATAATCCATTCCGTGGGACAGTTCCGATGAATCGCAATAGGTTTTTCCAAGTCCACATGTACCAGTTTCATAAAATCACCAGCCTTTCATCCGTATTCAACACTTCACTCTTTACGTTCCCAACAATCAGATCCATTTTCGCATACTGCTTCTCAGTCACCGTTAAAAGCTGTACCAAACCTTCTTCCGGCTTATTTTTATGAATCTGATCCACGATTCCATTCACTGCAGTTGTATTTAACGCAAGCTTACAGTATACGGATTCCTGGAGCATCAGGAATCCGCTTTTCAATAAAAACTTTCGAAATCTCGCATATTCTCTTCTCTGATCGCCCGTCAGCACCGGAAGATCAAACAGTACCAATACTCTCATAAAACGATAACTCATAGGCCATAAAACCGGATCAATGCACTGTCATTCTCATTTAAGGCATCAAATACACTTTTACAGTAAATTTTTATGGCATTATTCACATACTGTGTTTTCCCGTCTATCATGACTTCGTTGTTTAATACATTGACCAACTGTATTTTTTCCTCATGCGTAAATTCTTTCCTCTGCATTTGGATTACTTCCCGGTCAATCAGAACACGGAACGGTTCCATCAAATCGGACGCCAGATTAAACTGATTAAACATATTATCATGAAAGAGTCCGAGCTGTGTAATATAACCGCTCGCTACAATTTCTCTCGCAAACGCAGACAACAAAATGCTATATCCGTAATTCAGCGCTGCATTTTCCGGACAATCCGCAGTTCTGGTAAATGTCATGCCGAACAACGCATTGAAATATACCTTTGCCGCATGCCCTTCCCGGTTTGTCTCATCGTTCCAGCCAATCTCCTGTAAATATGATTCTAACAGACCCGCTTCTTCCTTTCCCAGATTTTTTAATAGTTCCTTCTGTTTTCGTATTTTTTCCGTCACAATCTCTGTCCAGATCGCTTCTTTACTGTGCCGGCTCCACTGAATCTGCTTTCTGATTTTATTGCTGGTATCATGACTTCCGTAATACCCAACCAGTTCCGACGATGGATTTCTCTTTTCATCGCAAAAAATCACTTTTATTTTCTTTTTGGTCAGCTCTGCCAGCAGACTTGTTGTGACTGTTGCTGCTGTTGACTCAATCAGAATGGTTGAGATTTCACTTAAATGTATTTTTGTTACTTCTTCATTTCGTACCACAAGATAACCAAGCTGATAGTCCAGCTTTGCCCGTTTGGAAATAACCACAATCCGCCAGCTCATAATGCATTCAGGTCTACTGCCTGCTCGTAAATACCGGTTGGCGATTGATGAATCATTTCGATTCGACTGCAATCGGTTATATTTTTGTTGAGATACAAAATTCCTGCTCTTCCAGATCCTCCAATTAATTTCAAATCAGCGGTAACACTCTGGCACTGGAAAAAATGTAAAATTTCATACAAAACGATACACTTTTCTTCTATGCATAATTCTTTAAATTTTTCTCTTTTTTCCGTTAATGTCTTTGCCTGTGCTCCAAGTTTTTTTGCATATACCGTATTTGTTAATTTATTTAAAAAGGTTTCATACAGCATCACCACCTTCTTTTCTTCTAAATGGTCGGAATCGTAAATTTTCAGTTCTTTATTCTGTTTTTTACGTTCCACGTACTGTACTATTTTTTTCAGTATTTCTGTTTCTTCCTGGGAAAGTACCAGCTGATTTGCACCTTGCATCAATAGCTGATCCCCTGATCTTCCGGAAACCCACATATAAAATCCGTCCACACAAAACAGAGTATCTATTTTGATTTCCGGCACCAGCACTCGCGGATTCTTTAACTGTCTTTCCTCTTCCAGATACCGAATTATATTTTCTTCTGACTTCTGAATTTCCTTTTTCAGACGAATCGGCACATACTCGATTGTTCGTATTTTCTTTCCCTTTTTGCCCTCCGATTCTGCCAGTACAAAGTAAGCTCCCGCCTCTTTGTTATATCCTCCATACTTCTGTATATCACAAAGCCGTTCATCACTGCTCTTGATCGGAACCTGGCCTTTTCCTTTTTTGACAATCTGCTGGTCAAACAATGCACCTGTTGCCTCATACGATCTTCGCGTCACAAGAATGTTGTTCTTTTCCATAAACTTTCGGACTGTCACAATGGTTCCGTTCCCGCCTTCCCAGGCAATTTCTCCGTTTCGTTCAATTCTTTCCTGTTCAAACATCTTCTTCAGATTATAACTTCTTCCCGGATTTTCCTTAATGAAGTGAATCGGATTTGATGTGAATTTTACAAAATATGCGTTGCCAACGACAATATTCAAATAAGCATCCTTCGCATGATGATAATCATTCATCTCCCGTACCTTCAGAAATTTAAAATCCTTATGGAACTTTGAAACGGTTGGCGCTTTCACATAAACAATCTGTGTATCCGGGATCACCTGCTGCAGAATACTTGCTGCCGCTTTTGTACTCTGACGAGTTTCCACCAGCTGCCTGGAAATAAATCCAGCCAATTCAGACGGTTCAAATCCATTTCCTCTTATCAGCCGTTTATATTTTTCTTCACTGATCAATCCGGCATCCACTAAAGATTTCCAGAATGGCTGCATTTTTTTCCGAACTGTTTCATCGATCGGATATTTATCCTCTTTCATCTGATTACACTTTTTCTTTACAAGTACCCGGTTATCCAGGCTATCATCCATCACTTTGGACTGTGGAAAAATATGATCAATGTCATACTTCTGATTATCCCACAATTCCTCCAGTTCAATTGTTTCACCGGAATACATGCATTTTCCTTTTTGCGTATAATACAAATACAGCTTGTCTCTTCTCATTTCCGCATCGGAACGCTTTTCAATCTCATCTATCCAGTCTTTTTCTTCCGCTTTACATTTTTTATAGAGTTCCAGCAGTTTCTTTTTTCTTGAAGTGGTTCTTCCCTGATCGGTTTTCTCTCTTGCCATTTCTATAAAAACACGTTTCGGTGGGTTTCCCATCACTTTACAGATTTCCTTTACAATCAAAAGGCTCTGCCAAATCTGCCGCTTCACTGCCGGTGATACGTAAAGTTCCTCGACTAATTCATACGAAATATCCCGTTTTTTCTGTTCGTTTCCATTCTTTTCTTCGATTGCCGATGCAAACAAATATTTTTCGCTAAGCAGTTGCATCAGATTGTCATTCGTCTCCCACAAAGCCCGAATAATAGACCATGCCTCTCCCGTTTCCGGTGCCGGTGCTTCCGTCTCTTCCAAAAACACTTTTGAGAGTCTTCCCCAAGCACGATACGGCAGTTTACTTATGCTGTCTCTTTGTTTTTCTGTCAACTCCGGAAACAGTTTCTTTAATCTCTGTTTCAGTATCGCTTTATCATCTCCAAACAGCGTTACGTTCAGGATGATGCATTCTTTTTCCGCCTGGTTCAGTGACAAATTTGTTAATTTCTCTTTAAAGTCATGGTATGCCGTAAGAGAACTCTTGAAATCACCATCAATTCCGGTAATTTCAACTTCTTTTCCGGTAATTCCTTCTTTCACTAAATAGTTTTTCAGTTTTTTCTGTGTAACTTTTCTGCTTTTCTGGAATACTTCTTCATATATTTTCTGTTTCTGCTCTACAGATATCTTTTCTCCATCCAAACGCAGATTATTTAATTCATTTAAAACTTCGTATTTGCTGTACAGCAGAGAATACTTTGGTAAAACATCTTCACTTGGCAGATAAGTACATTTATTCGTCATTCTTCGAATAAACTGCTCTGCACTTGCTTCCAAATCTACCATCTCATCGAAGTTCCATGGATATATTTTGCCTTCTTTTCGTACCGCCCAGTTACTCTTCTCCCCTTTTTTTCGAATTCCGTTTAAGGGTCCTACGTAGTACGGAATGCGGAATGTGAAAATCTTTTGAATCTTCTCTCCATTCTCTTTCAGTAGCGGAACTTTATCTTCCAGATTTTTCAGGATTGCATTTAATTCATATAAATGAATCTGATATGGAATGACACTGTTGTCTTTTACAGTCTGTTTCGGAAGAAACGTTCCCATTTCCATTTCCTTCTGCATGCAGGATGCTTTCGTCACATCTGATATCTTGCCCAGAATATTCTTTTTCAGATAACTGTAAAAGTCTTCCTGACTACATTGTTTTGGTGCCTTGATATACGCATAATAATTAGCTTTTTCATCCTTTTTTGCAAACAGTCTCTGATATTCTTCCCTTGAAAGATTCTCTCTGACCAGCTTTTTCAGATTTTTCAGATCCTTTTTATGCTTTTCATAAAGTGCCACTTTTGCCTCTGAAAGAGAAGAATAGTTCTGCAAAATATCAGCCAGAACAGCCCAATCGTACACTGCTTTTGCGTGTTCAATTAATACATATTTTTCTCCCAGCTCTGCTTCGATCTCTCCAGCGTATTCTTCATAACCTGCATCTGCGAAGCAAAGTTTTGGCCGTTCCAGTGTATCCATCTGTTTTTCCCCAAACAGATTTCCCAGTTTTGCTGTTCCACCGGTAATCAATCCCAGCCACTCTTTTTCACAGGATGTTTCTGCCCGCATTGCTTTTACTGCTTTTGTCTTTTTCGCAGATTTGGTCAATGTTCGGTCTTTTAAAATTGCCTCTATTTCCTTGCTTCTTTCCACTCCAATCTCGGAAGAAAAGCCAAGTTCTTCTGCCCTCACTGCTTCAAGGAACTGTTCAAATGTTGTCTGAAATTCTCTTACCTGTTCGATATTTCCGTTTAATAGAAAATGGCCTCTGTGTTTCATCATATGATGCAGAGCAAGATATATCAGGCGAATATCAGGCGTTTCGTCAGTTTCCATTAACCATTTTCTCAGATGATAGATGGTTGGAAACTGTTTATGATATTCTTTGTCTGTGTAATCATCATCCGCAAACAATGCATAGGGAAGTTCTGGACACTTTCCCTGCCTGTCACGCTTATCCTCTGGCCAGTAACGACTCTCTTTCATTCTGCGAAAAAATCCATCATCTATCTTTTCTACTTCTTCCGCAAAAATTTTCTGCAGCAATTCTATTCTCCAATTACGACGATCCAATCTTCGTTTTGCTGTCCGAAACCCTCTTCTCTCTTCTGCAGTCTGTGCACTGTCAAATAGCCGTACACCCCAAAGTGTTTTTCCATGTGCGCGCAAAATTTCGTACTTCTCATTTGTCACAGCCCATCCAACCGAACTGCTTCCCATATCAAGTCCGAGATAATATTCCCCTTTCATCTGTTCTTTCCTCCATTTTCTACATTTTATCTAATTTTACCATATATTTTGATTTTTTACATCTTTTCTTTCCTATTTTCAACAATTCTACTTCCTGGTTCTTGCTGTTCTCACAGTACTGAATCATAACCATGTTTCATTTCTAATTTTAGACAACAAAAAAACTGCTGTCTATGAAGACAACAGTTTTCGTTCCACACACTGTGGACCATCTAACGATGGCGTTTTCGATAAATCGTTATTTGAACTTATGATGTAAAATTTAGTATGGTACTAAACTATCTACACTATACTTCTATTTTTTCCTTTCGTCAATCTTTTTTAGAAAGTTTTTATGATAATTATTCCATTTTTTTCTCTTGCGTCCTTCTTGTTTTTATGGTAAAATATATCTTGTTCTGATTACGAACACTGCCGCTGTGGCGGAATTGGTAGACGCACTTGACTCAAAATCAAGCGGTGAATAACCGTGCCGGTTCGAGTCCGGCCAGCGGCATAGCTAAAAAAGATCTGCAAAAACGAACGTTGATGCAGATCTTTTTTTATTGTCTTCCCTTCAAAAAAACAGCTTTTAAAAGAAAGAAAACCCCTTTCGAAGAACCGGCCATCTGCCGCATGGTTCTTTTTGAAAGGGGTTTTACTGTTGTTATCTCTTATTTATTTCCAAACATCTTTTCATACTCCGGTGTTCCATCCAGTGTAGCGAAATAGTCTTTCGGGGTTTCTGCGCGGCGGATGACTTCAAAGCTGCCGTCCTCTTTTAACAGAACCTCTGCAGATTTTAATTTTCCGTTGTAGTTGTATCCCATGGAAAATCCATGTGCGCCGGTGTCGTGGATGAAGAGGAGGTCTCCGACTTCCACTTCCGGAAGCATGCGGTCGATCGCGAATTTATCGTTGTTTTCGCACAGGGAACCTGTTACGTCATATTTGTGGTCGCACGGCTGATCTTCTTTTCCCATCACCGTGATGTGGTGGTAAGCGCCGTACATTGCCGGCCGCATCAGATTGACCGCGCATGCATCACAGCCGATATACTCTTTGTAAATGTGTTTCTGATGGATTGCGCGCGTAACGAGTCCGCCGTACGGTCCCATCATGAAACGGCCCATTTCCGTATAAATTGCAACATCGCCCATGCCGGCCGGAACGAGGACTTCATCGTACACTTTATGTACACCCTCACCAATCACGCGGATGTCATTGCCTTCCTGACCTGGTTTGTACGGGATTCCGACACCGCCGGAAAGATTGATGAATTTGATTTTTACGCCTGTCTCTTTCTGCAGCTTTACAGCCAGCTCAAACAGTGTTTTTGCCAGAACCGGGTAGTAATCGTTGGTTACGGTATTACTTGCAAGGAAGGAATGGATGCCGAACTCTTCTGCCCCTTTTGCCTTCAGAATGCGGAATGCCTCAAAAATCTGCTCGGTTGTCATACCGTATTTGGCATCTCCCGGATTGTCCATAATATCGGTGCTGATTTTAAACAGTCCGCCCGGGTTATAACGGCAGCAGATTTTCTTCGGAATGTAGCCTAATGTTTTCTCAAGAAAATCAATATGTGTAATATCATCAAGGTTAATGATCGCACCAAGCTCTGCAGCCAGTTGATACTCTGCAGCCGGTGTTACGTTGGATGAAAACATGATTTTATCTTTCTCAAATCCCATCGCATCGGAAAGCATCAGCTCCGTGTAAGAAGAGCAGTCGCATCCGCAGTCATATTCACCCAGCATTTTGATCAGTGTCGGGTTTGGGTTCGCTTTCACAGCAAAATACTCACGAAATCCCGGATTCCAGGAAAAAGCTTCCTTTACCGCTTTCGCATTCTCACGAATTCCTTTTTCATCGTAAATGTGAAACGGAGTTGGTACTGCTGCTGCGATTTCTTCCAGTTTTTCTTTTGTTACAAAAGGCTTCTTCGTCATTCTCTTTTGTCTCCTTCTTCTGCTTATTTTGCCTGAATAATGTGAAGCATGTTTGTCATATATCCTTCACCCGTTACCTCGTTGGTGGCAGGGTCTCCGGCCGTAAAAATAACCATATCACCGCGTTCTACAAGCTCCTCACGGCGCACCATATACATAGCATGGGAAATGATGTTCTCCGTAGAATCTTCCTCGTATCCGGTCACCGGACGAACGCCCCAGTAGAGCTGCATTTTTCTTCTTGCCCATTCATATGGGGTAACGCCGTAAATCGGTACGCTCGGACGAAGGTTTGAGATCAGTCTTGCGGTCTGACCGGACATCGTCGGGGTCACAATGCAGGCTGCTTTGATGTGTTCTACCATAGAAACGGCTGCACTTCCGACTGCCGCGGAAACATTCAGTTTCCCTTCCAGCGCTTTTCCATCGCGGTAATCTTCGAATTTCAGATAGCGCTCTGTCTGCTCGGCAATCTCTCCCATCATGGTAACTGCCTCGACCGGATATTTTCCGGCTGCTGTTTCGCCGGAGAGCATGATCGCATCCGTTCCATCATAAATTGCATTCGCAACATCGGCTACCTCTGCACGGGTCGGACGCGGATTCCGGATCATGGAATCCAGCATCTGGGTTGCTGTGATAACCGGTTTGTATTTATGATTGCATTTTTCAATGATGATTTTCTGTACATGCGGTACCTGGCACGCCGGAATCTCTACACCAAGGTCTCCCCTTGCAACCATCACACCATCTGCCGCATCGATGATGCTGTCGATGTTCTGCACACCTTCCGCATTTTCGATTTTGGCAATGATATCAATATGCTCTCCTCCGTTTGCCACAAGAAACTCACGGATTTCGTTAATTGCCTCTGCATTTCGGATAAAAGAAGCCGCTACAAAATCAATATCCTGTTCAATACCAAAGAGAAGATCTCCTTTGTCTTTCTCCGTGAGGTTCGGAAGATTGATCGAAACGTTTGGTACATTCACACCCTTTTTTTCTCCGAGCTCGCCGCCGTTTACTACGGTACAGACAATTTCCGGTGCATTTACTTTTTCTACGCGCAGGCCGATCAGACCATCATCGATCAGTATTGTGTCTCCCTCTTTGATATCTTCCGTAAGGCCTGTGTAGCTGACAGAACAGTGATTTTCATCTCCGGTCTCCTGAACGGTTGTCAGGGTGAAGGTCTGTCCGGTTACCAGATTTACTTTTTTGCCATCTTTCAAAACGCCGGTACGGATTTCCGGTCCTTTGGTATCCAGAAGGATTGCCACAGGAGTTTTCAGCTCTTTTCGAAGCTCTTTCAGCATATCCATACGCATTTTCTGCTCATCGTGGTCTCCATGAGAAAAATTAAAACGAGCAACATCCATTCCGGTTTCAATCAGTTTTTTCATCAGGTCACGGGAGTTGGTATTTGGCCCCATGGTGCAGACAATTTTCGTTCTTCTCATACTTTCTCTCCTTCTTTATTTTACATGTTCATGCGTAAACAGGTGATCCTGGCAGTATTCATAATTTCCGTTGCATCTGGAGCAGAAACGGAACTCCAGATTCGGATCATCCTTTTCAGTCCGCCCGCAAATCGCACATTTGTGTTTTGTGATTCCATTTGGATTGCGGTATTCGGCTTCTCCTCTTGATACGGCTTTTTTAAATTCTTTCCTGCGTCTGTTCTGCCGGAAAGAGTTATGTTTTCCCTTTCTTGTCATCAGGAAAAACACCAGGACGTTTGCCAGGGAACACAAAATAACAACACATCCTGCCCAGTTCCCGCTCAGAATGCTGGTAATCATGCTATAAGCAAGAAGTGCTACGTCAAGATACGCCAGCCATTTGATCTTGATCGGGATAATAAAGTACAAAAGCACCTGCATATCCGGAAAACTGATCGCAAAGCCAAGAAAAATAGAAAGGCTGATATAATAGGTGCTGAATGCAGTTCCCATCAGCGCCGGATACCCCTTCACTGCGTACTCGATTCCATACAGCAGGAAGGAACCGAGGATCGTCATCAGAATACCCGAAAAGATATAAACGTTATATTTGAAATCTCCCCAGGCTCTTTCAAGACTCGTTCCGATTGAGTAGTAGAAAAACAGCATAATAATCGTAAAGATGTCGAGACTGCTCGGCGGAATCAGAATCCAGCTCACCAGACGCCAGATCTGGCCATGCAGAATATAGTATGGTTCCAGCGTCAGATACTGTCTCATGATGGGAGCCGCAAGCGCAATGATATATCCCGCAATGTACGTTACGATAATGTACATCGTCAGATGGCTTAACGCATATCTCCCATATTTTCGCTCCATTTTGTCTAAAAAATTCATGCACACTCTTCCTTTTTGTTTGTTTTATTTCACCGGCTTTCACTGCCCGAAAATACATTCTCATTATACGTGCTGCCTTTTCGTTTGTCAAACGGTATAACGGTGAATTTCGTCTCTGAAAAAGAGCTTTACGAATGTTTTACTTTCCGGTATAATTTATTAGAAATCTTTTCCAGTTATTTTATAAATATACGAAAAAATTCAGGAGGACTTTATATATGGCAGGATCATCATTTGGTACCATCTTCAGACCGACCACCTGGGGAGAGTCTCATGGAAAAGGCGTGGGCGTTGTTGTGGACGGAGTGCCGGCCGGCCTTTCGCTTTCCGAGGAGGATATTCAGGTTTACCTCGACCGCAGGAAGCCGGGACAGAACCGCTTTACCACAAAACGGAAAGAATCCGATACCGTTCAGATTTTATCCGGCACTTTCGAAGGAAAAACGACCGGTACCCCGATTTCCATGGTGGTATGGAATGAGGATCAGCATTCCAAAGATTACAGCGACATTGCTTCCTATTACAGACCGGGCCACGCCGACTATACGTTTGATGCAAAATACGGTTTCCGCGACTACCGCGGCGGCGGACGCTCCTCAGGACGCGAGACGATCGCACGCGTGGCTGCAGGTGCCATTGCCTTAAAAATGCTCTCTGAGCTTGGCATCACCGTTTCCGCCTACACCCGCTCCATCGGTGACGTGGAAATCCAGTCTTTTGATGCCGCTGAAATCGCGAATAACGCCCTGAATATGCCGGATGCAGAGGCTGCCGAAAAGGCTTCCGAGCTTTTAACAAAAGCCATGGCAGAAAAAAATTCCGTCGGCGGTGTGGTCGAATGTGTCGTTCACCATATGCCGGCCGGTGTCGGCGATCCGGTGTTTGAAAAGCTCGATGCCAACCTTGCAAAAGCACTCGTCTCCATCGGCGCCGTAAAAGGCGTGGAAATCGGAGACGGTTTCTCGGTCTGCACAGCTACCGGGCTTACCAATAACGATGCCTTCCATGTAAATGCGGACGGCTCCATTGTCAAGCTGACCAACCACGCCGGCGGTATTTTAGGCGGTATCAGCGACGGAAGCGATATCGTTGTCCGGGCTGGTTTCAAACCGACCCCGTCCGTTGCTGCTTCCCAGCAGACCATCAACAAAGATGGTGAAAACATTGCCATCGAAATCAAAGGCCGCCACGACCCGATCGTCGTTGCACGCGCCGTTGTTGTCGTGGAATGCATGACCGCTCTTGTCCTGGCGGACGCACTGCTCGTCGGCATGAGCGCCAAACTGGACAATGTAAAGAAAGTCTGGGCTCTGGACGAGAAATAAAGGCCGGACTGCTTCTTTCTGGCTTCAACACAAAAAATGCCTGCGGGATACAGTTCTTCCTGCAGGCATTTTTGCGTTATTTTTTTAGTGAACGCCTTTTTTCGTAATCAGAATACAGTTCGGCGTCTCCACTTCCATCGGGCGGCCTTTCTGAACCAGCACGTTTTTCTCATAATCAACGGTAAATGTTGTGATCGTGTTGGACTCATGGTTTGCCACTGCGATATGTTTTCCGTCCGGGAACATTGCAATATCCTTTGGATATTCGCCGCTGATCGGAAGTGCAAACTTCTTCTCCAGGCAGCCGGTCTCCGGGTCGATATGGAACATTGCTACGGTATTGTCTCCGGCTGTAGAAGTAAACAGGTAGTGGTGATCCGGGGAAAGGCACATGCCGGATGCAGCGTCGTGCGCCTGGTCCACGTTCGCGGATGTGGTGCTGATCGACTGCAGTTTTTCAAATTCCGGTCCGTTTCCCGTATCACGGTAGCTGAATACATCGACTTTGTTCATCAGCTCGTAAATGACATACGCGTATTTTCCGGATTCACTGAAAACGATCTCTCTCGGACCGGATTCACGCTCACAGCGCAGGATATCCACCAGTTTCAGGCGGTCACGCTGTGTGTTCAGCTTGTACATTTTGATCTGGTCAATGCCGTTGTCGACTGCGCAGACATATTTGTTGTCCGGTGTAGGAACGACACAGCTGACATGCGGGCGGAAGTTACGCTCTGCCACACTGCCAAGGCCCTTGTGGAACACGCCGTCCATCAGACTTCCGAGGCGGCCGTCCTTATGGGTATGTACAACGGTTACTTTTCCGTCATGATAGCCTGCCACGAACAGGTATCTTCCGGTTTTGTCCACCGACAGATAGCAGCCGCGCATGCCGTCGATGTCTACTTTGTTGATCGGGGTCAGGTCTCCGTCATCCTCCACTGCAAACACTGCAACGCCTTCATCTGCAATCGAATACAGGTATTTGCCGTTTAAGGAACGGGCAATGTGGGAAGAGTTGTTGACCGGTATGACTTTTCGCTCTGTCAGAGTGCCTTCTTCTACATTTACATCATATAAATGAATACCAATGCTGCTTCCATGGGTATAAGTGCCTACATAGGCTACGTACTCATCCTTCATGTTGTTTTCATCCTTTCTGCCTTCTCGCACATCGTGTGAATTTTCTAAAAATATTTTAACACAATTTCCGCGCCACGACAACGAGGAAAACGGATTTTTGATATGTAAACGGTAACACTTTATTTTTAGACACAGGATATTCTCCTGCTGAGAATTTTTTAGATATTTCTATTGTTTTTAGATTGTAAGAGTTGAGGTTTCCGCTGCATACCATTTCCATTTTCTACGCTCTCGTCAGACTGATTTCCTGACTCATCATTCCCTGCAGTTTCTTGATTGCGCGGCTGTACTGACACTGCAGCGCCTGCTCGCTTTTCTTGCAGAATCCGCTGAGCTCTTTGTAGCTGAATCCATATGCTCTCCCCCAGAAAATGCGCTGATCCATCGGATTCAGGTTCTGGATGCAGTTCTGCATCACCATTCGTTCCTCAATCTCGGCTGTCGCGGCCGCCTCCCCTTCATTTCTGTTCTCTTTCTGATACTGTGTATAGGAAACTTCATTCTGATAATAATGTTTTCTGCGCTGATTCTTGATCTTGTTTTTTGCCACACAGAACAGCCATTTCGTCATCTCTTCTCCTTCGAGATCGGCAACGGTTTCAAATTTTACCACCAATACCTCCCATACATCGTTCAGCACATCCTTCGCCGTCTCCCGGTCATTGTTCAACTGACCGCAGATATAACGGAACAGCACATGACTGTTTTTCTCGAATATGATCTGAAAAAATCGTTCCTCCTCTTGTCTCATACACTTCTTTCTCCCTCCTGTTATTTCGCTGTCCTTCTCTTCCGGGCCCGTCATATATGTAATGTGTTGAGACTATCGAAATCTTTCATTTTTTCAGAATATTTCTACTATTTGACCTTATTACTTTTGTTAATAAAGCAAAATATTGCGTTATAACTGCACCGCGGCGCATAATCAAATTTTTTCTTTCGAAATCAGAAATTACTGTTTCTGACAAAAAAATTCCCGCAGAAAGGAGCTTTCTTCCTCTCTGCGGGAATCTTCTATTTTGGTTTTATTTTATTTAAAGTAAGCAACACCGGACTCAAAGATCTTCAGATCCTGCTCTCCGTAGATGTTGACTGCTACGCCGTTGTCGCGGCGCTCTGCGTGTGCCATCTTACCAAAGACACGGCCGTCCGGGCTGGTGATACCCTCGATTCCGCAGTAGGAACCGTTGACATTCCAGTACTCGTCGTTGGTCAGGTTTCCGTTGACATCGCAGTAGCGGGTTGCAATCTGGCCGTTTGCCATCAGCTTGTCGATCCACTCTTTCGATGCTACGAAACGTCCCTCTCCGTGGGATGCCGGGTTGGTGTAAACACCGCCAAGCTCGGCGCCTGCCAGCCATGGGGATTTGTTGGTCACAACCTTCGTGTAAACCATCTTGGAAATATGGCGTCCGATGGTGTTGAAGGTCAGAGTCGGGGAATCTTCCGTCTGTCCGAGAATCTCACCGTACGGAACGAGTCCCAATTTGATCAGTGCCTGGAATCCGTTGCAGATACCAAGGGCAAGTCCGTCTCTCTCATTCAGCAGTTTGGTAACAGCTTCTTTGATCTTCGCATTCTGGAATGCGGTTGCAAAGAATTTTGCTGATCCATCCGGCTCATCACCTGCGGAGAATCCGCCAGGGAACATGATGATCTGCGCCTGGTTGATGGCTTTTTCAAAGGCATCGACAGAACCGCGGATGTCTTCTGCGGAAAGGTTGCTGAATACCTGAGTGATAACTTTTGCACCGGCACGCTCGAAAGCTCTGGTGCTGTCATACTCACAGTTCGTTCCCGGGAAGACCGGAATGAATACGGTCGGCTGTGCCAGCTTGTGGGAGCATACGTGGATGCTCTTTGCCTGATAGCAGCTGTCTGCAACAATTCCGTTTTCGTCTGCTGCTGCCACATTCAGGGCATCTACATCCGGAAGCTCTGCACCGGATACGGTCTTGAATACTTTTTCCAGCGGTTTGTTCCATGCGGAAACGGCCTCGCGGATGGTGATTTCGGTGTCTTTATAGGAAAGAACCGGTTTGTCTGTCACTTCACCGATGACGGTGTAGGTGCTTGCCAGCTCTCCGACTTTTTCAGCCGGAACTTCGCAGATCAGATCTGCAATATATGGAGTAAAGAGATCTCTCTCGTCTACATTGTGCTCGATGGTTACGCCGAGAGCATTACCGAATGCCATCTTGGATACGGCTGCTACGATACCCTGACGGTCTACGACATAAGCGGCTTTCACACGGCCGTTCTGCATATCCTCATGCAGTTTTCTGTAGGTTTCCATGACGCCTTCGTACTCTGGAAGCAGATGTGCATCGACTGGAAGGTGGATCCACACGAGTTTGTCTCCTGTGTTTTTCAGCTCCGGAGATACTACATCTTTTAATTTTGCAACGTCAACCGCGAAGGATACGAGTGTCGGCGGTACATCGATATGGTTGAAGGTACCGGACATACTGTCTTTTCCTCCGATAGACGGCAGGCCGTAGCCCATCTGTGCGTCGTATGCACCAAGAAGTGCTGCGAACGGCTGGCTCCAGCGGTGCGGATCCTCAGTCATTCTGCGGAAATATTCCTGGAAGGTGAAGCGGACTTTGCTGTAATCGCCGCCGACTGCCACGATGCGGGACAGGGACTCGGTTACGGCATAGACTGCTCCGTGATACGGGCTCCAGCTCGATACGTATGGATCAAAGCCGTAGCTCATCATGGTAACGGTGTTGGTTTTTCCATCCGGAACCGGCACTTTTGCAACCATGGCCTGAGTTTCAGTCAGCTGATATTTTCCACCGTACGGCATCAGCACGCTGGCTGCTCCGATGGAGGAGTCAAACATCTCGACAAGACCTTTCTGGGAGCATGCGTTGAGGTCTGACAGGGTGGACAGCCATTTTTCTTTCACGTCGGCAATGTCACCGCTTCTTTTTAACGGGGTGTCCTCTGCTTTTGGAATCTCTACGAAGACATCATTCTCCTGGTGTGCTCCGTTGGTATCCAGGAATGCACGGGAAATATTGACAATCTCTTTTCCTCTCCAGGAGAGTACCAGACGCGGGTCCTCGGTTACGACTGCAACTTCGGTTGCCTCCAGGTTCTCTTCTGCGGCATATTTCAGGAACTGCTCACGGTCTTTCGGGTCGATGACAACGGCCATACGCTCCTGGGACTCGGAGATGGCGATCTCGGTTCCGTCGAGGCCGGCATATTTTTTCGGTACTTTGTCCAGATTGATCTTAAGGCCCGGTGCCAGCTCGCCGATGGCAACGGAAACTCCGCCTGCACCGAAGTCGTTGCATTTTTTAATCAGAAGGCTGACTTCCTCGCGGCGGAACAGTCTCTGCAGTTTACGCTCAGTCGGTGCGTTTCCTTTCTGTACCTCTGCACCGCAGGTCTCGATGGATTCTGTCGTATGTACTTTGGAGGAACCGGTTGCACCGCCGCAGCCGTCTCTTCCAGTACGGCCGCCGAGCAGGATGATGATATCGCCCGGATCGGAATTTTCACGGACAACGGCACGGCGCGGTGCTGCTCCAAGGACAGCTCCGATCTCCATACGTTTTGCCACGTAGTCCGGATGGTAAACTTCTTTGACATAGCCGGTTGCAAGACCGATCTGGTTTCCATAGGAGCTGTAGCCGTGTGCTGCTTCTCTTACGAGTTTTTTCTGCGGAAGTTTTCCTTCGAGTGTCTCGCTCTGCGGACGGGTCGGATCTGCGGCTCCGGTCACACGCATTGCCTGATATACATAGGTTCTGCCAGAAAGCGGATCACGGATTGCACCGCCAAGGCAGGTTGCTGCACCACCGAACGGCTCGATCTCGGTCGGGTGGTTGTGGGTCTCGTTTTTGAAGTTGATCAGCCACTCTTCGTCTTTTCCGTCTACATCTACCGGTACGACGATGGAGCATGCGTTGATTTCATCAGACTCTTCCTGATCTGCGAGTTTTCCTTCGGATTTCAGTTTTTTCATTGCCAGAAGGGCAAGGTCCATAAGGCAGATGAATTTGTCGTCACGGCCTTTGTAGAGTACCTCACGGTCGCTTAAGTAGCGGTCGTAGCTTTTTTTCATCGGCTCGTAGTAGTCGCCTTCGCCGAAGGTCACGTTGGTAAGCTCGGTGGAGAAGGTGGTATGGCGGCAGTGATCGGACCAGTAGGTATCGAGTACGCGGATCTCGGTCATGGATGGATTGCGTTTTTCTTCGCCGCGGAAGTAGTTCTGGATATGCAGGAAGTCTTTGAAGGTCATGGCAAGGCCGAGGGAATCGTACAGGGCTTTTAATTCTGCCTCCGGCATGTCGATGAATCCGTCGAAGATTTTGACGTCTGCCGGCTCTTCAAATTTTGTCACGAGGGTTTCCGGTTTTTCAAGTCCTGTCTCTCTGGAGTCTACTGGATTGATGCAGTGTGCTTTGACTGCGTCAAACTGCTCATCAGTCATCTCTCCTTCGATAACATACGTAACGGCGGAGCGGATGATCGGCTGCTCGTCTTCTTTTAAGAACTGCACGCACTGTACGGCAGAATCGGCTCTCTGATCAAACTGTCCCGGAAGGAATTCTACGGAAAATACTCTCGCACCTTCTGCACGCGGGAAATCTTCCTGATAGCAGATATCAACCGGCGGCTCTGCAAAGACTACTTTACATGCTTTCTCATATGTCTCATCACTGATATTTTCTACATCGTACCGGATCAGCTCCCGTACGTTGGTTACGGTCTGGATGTTCAGATAGTGCTTGATTTCATGCTTCAGATCTTTCGCCTTAATCGCAAATTCCGGCTTTTTCTCCACATAAACGCGTCTGACTGTACTCATTTTTATCCTCCATTTGTCTGAATCATAGTCCCCCAAAAACGGGACAATCTTTCGTTACTTACAGAATAGCATATTTATCTTTATAAATGAAATTAATATATCTTATATGTTTTATAAGTTTTGTTTCTTAATAGACGGACGCATTTCATTTTTCCTGCACTACCATCCCACTCATCACCCATTCTCTCCCGTCCTAAACCGTCAGGCCCGCGCACTTTCTGGTGCGCGGGCCGTCCGTTTCCGTTTTTACATTCTATATTTCGCTTTTTTCTCCCGTGTCCGCAATGCATTTCCCGCCTTTGCCGGCCGGTACAGCAGCATACAGGTTCCCGCATTCATAACAAGCGCACAGCACACATCCGATACGGAGTGCTGTTTTAAAAACATGGTCGAAAACACAATCAGCACCGTCAGGCCCAGGCAGACGTTTCGGAATACCGGGCGGTTTTTGAGCTGCTCGCTGTGTTCTACGGCAACAGCTACGGCTACGGAATTATATACGTGAATACTTGGGAATACGTTGGTCGGTGTGTCTGTCAGGTAAAGGCCTCTGACCAGATCCGTGAAAATGTTCTCCCGTGGGAATACCGTCGGGCGCAGGTTCTGGCCGTTCGGGTACAGATAGGAGATCACGAGGAACGCCGTCATTCCGATTCCCAGGTTGATAATCAGCTGATAATATTCTCTGCGGTTCTTGTTGCAGAAGCCGAAATAAAGGACAGACCATGCAATATATCCAAACCACATAAAATAAGGAATCACAAAAAACTCACAGAACGGAATCATATCATCAAACGGAGTATGAATCAGATGATAACCTTTCGTAATGTGAGTTTCCAGATATTGAAAACATTTCAGATAGAAAATACCATAAACCACTACCGGAAGAAAATGCTTATATTTTTTTATTATCTTCATAGTTTCCCTCCACTTTTCTGACGAGGTTTTTCTCTTCAACCTGCTGAAATTATAGCACACCGAAAACCGAAGTCAATAAGCTTTATTATTTTTTAAGAAACAATTCATCGGTTTCTGAAAACCGTCCTTGGGATGGAAATGTTCAAAGATCGCCGCGTCGAATTTTTTCCGTGTCCGGTTATATACATGCTCATCTTTTACCGTCCATGCAAATGCCGGTGTCCGAAACAGCATACGGTCGATCAGGAAGCCCGGGCAGTCGGCATAGCGGTGGTCGTAGGCGATAAAATCCGGTTTCCCGATAAAATTCAGCATCAGATGACGCGCCATTATCCGCAGGATCAGATGCACCTTATCATCCTTTGAAAAACGGCCGGAAAGCTGGCCGCGCAACGTCTGCGGCATGTGGCGGCGGCACCAGCGGAGGGCCAGGCTGTTGAAGGATTCCATGCAGAACATACCGGTGTACCCCTCCATCTCCTTCTGAAATCCCGCACAGACCGCCGTGGAAAGTCCCGGCATCTTGATTTCGATTAAAAGCGGCACGCGGCCGTCTACCGTCTGCAGTACCTCACGAAGCAGCGGAATCTTTTCCGTGCTGTCGCCCAGATGGAACTGCTGGAGTTCCTCATACGTATAATCGCTGATTTTTCCCTCGTTTCCACACATCCGCTTCATCGTGTCGTCGTGGAACACCACAATCCGGCCATCCTTTGTGATCTGAATATCCAGCTCGATGGCATATCCCTGCTCTGCCGCGCGGGCAAAAGCCGGAAGAGAATTCTCCGGAACTCCCTCCGCCGCGTTCCACAGACCGCGGTGCGCATAATTCCATTCCGCAAATTTCAGACATTCCTGCCGTCTCGATGTAGCCGGCAGAATGGAAAAGAAATAACCTGCTGCCAGGACGGCAAGCACTGCAAAAAATATGATCCAGAACATCATCTTTCCATCCCTTCTTTCACCCAGCCGCCCAAAAGGCGGAGACGCTCCGTTTCCAGTCCGATCCTTTCCTCCGTGCGGTGTCCGCCCGATTCTCCGTCCAGGTGGACCGGTTCCGCGCGGTCTGTCTGAAAGGAAAGGCTGCTGCACCGCTCCATATGTACCTCAGGAAATCCCGTGTGGCGTCCAAACAGCGCCATCGGCAGAAGATAGCTGACTTTCCATTTGGCAAGATTGGAAACCACCATCACGTCGAGCAGATCATCCGTCCCGTCCGCCTCCGGGCAGAAGCAGAAGCCGCCGCCTTCGTACGGAAAATTCATTGCCACTGCAAAAAGAACATTTTCAAACGAACGGTGTTCTCCGTTTTCCAGAGCTGCATCCAGCGTGAACGGTTCGAGATAAAAGAGCTGCCGCAGTGCAATCATCACATACGTAAGTTTTCCCAGATGCAGCCGGTTCAGCGTATTCTTGATTTTTGATGCCAGCGCCTCGTGGCAGATGCCTGCATCAAAACCGATGCCGGTGCTGACGAGAAATCTCCGCTTTTGGCTGCCAAGAAGCGCCGTTCCAATGTTGATCTCCTTTTCCTCCCCTTTCAGCACAGCTTCCAGCGCCTGCAGCGGATCGGAGGGAATTCCGGCACCGCGCGCAAAATCGTTGCCGCTTCCCGTTGGAATATAACCGAACTTTACATCCGACAGGCTGGTGATTCCATCGACCGCCTCATTCGCCGTACCGTCTCCGCCGATCACCAGAAGGACATCATCGGGATTCCATACCCCTTTCGCGGTCAGCCGTGCTGCCGTCTCCCGTGCGCTTCCGTGATACTTTGTCGGATATACACGAAATTCCGTCCTGCGCCGCTCAAGCTCGCCCTCAATCACCGGCCACAGCTTCTCGCCGCGCCCCGACCGCGATTTTTTATTTACTATAATATGATACATCAAAGTCATACCTTCCTTTTTCTTCTGTAAAAAACCACTTCAAATCACCTGAATCATGTTCTTACGCAGCGAAACAACAAGTGTTTCACTGCTGAGTGAACAGTAACCAAATCAGCCATATTGTAGCAGTTTTCCCCGCAAACCACAACTATCTTCACAAAATCTTAACTTGTTGCCGCCGTAAAAATTCCCGCACCCCTGTCTTTTCTTTCTTGACAGACCTTTTTGTTCTGCTAAAATAAAAAGTACCGCGGTTTCGTCCGCAGAACGTCACTCATTTCTGAGGAGGTTTTTATGAATTTTTACGATATGACACGCGCAGGGAGGATGATAAGATGAAGCTCTCCCCCGCATTTCTCGCTTATAAACTAAGCAGCGCTTTTTCGGTTCTTGCACCGGAAAACCTGCCGCTCTCCGGCACACTGGAGCTGCCTGTTCTTTATCAGACAGGCTCCGCAGCCACTGCGCACCGTGTCTTTCTCTGCACAGAAGAACAGATCGGCTCTCTTTCCTCCCTCCCGGAAGAAAGCAGCTCCCTTTTTCTTCTCTGTACCGAAGAACTGCCGGAGGAACTTCCGGCTCCGGTTTCGATCGCCGTTAAGAGCAGCGTATCCGCTGTTTTTTCGTTCCTGCAGGAGCTTTTCTGGACGTACGATTCCTGGCAGAAGGAGCTGATGCAGGCACGGCTCGACGGAAAATCGATCCAGCATCTTTTAAATCTCTCCCTGCCTGTTTTTGCCCACCCCCTGATGGTGGTCGGCATGGATTTTTCCATCATCGCCGCAGCGTCCGAAGAACCTTCCTTTTTTCCCGAGAAGGTGTTTGGCTCCCTCGATGCAACGCGCCCGCTTCTGCTCTCCTTGACAGAAAGCAGCGAATACGCGTCCGTCCGCGATCTCGATGGATGGTTCCGCTTTCCGGATCACGTAACGGGACTTGGTTCCCTCTGCGTCAACATCACGCAGCATGGTCAGAGCGCCTACCGCCTGCTGCTCCTCGACACGAAAAAGGATCTTTCTGATTCCGAAGGCTTTCTTCTTGAATTTCTTGCAGAAATGATCCATCACGCCTTCCTGCACAATGTGATGCAGAAAACCTCGCCGGCGCAGTCGCTTCACACTGTGCTGCTCCGTGCCCTCGACGACCGGATGGCCGACTATATTGCGGTCAGCCAGGCTCTCGATGCGCTCGGCTGGCATTCCCGCCACACCTACTGCTGCCTCTATCTGCAGCTCTCCGATATGGATCAGAAAAACCTGACGGCAAACTCGGTCTGCGCCTATCTGGAAAATATTCTGACCGGCTGCTCCGCGTTTCCGCACGGCGGCGGTATCGTTGCGTTCTTTAACCTCACGCTGTCCGATTTTTCCATGACCGATCTGATGGAACGCATGGTGCACTTTGTGGAGGACAGCTCCTTAAATGCCGGCTTTTCGCGCTGCATGAACGGCCACATGAATCTGCGCCGCCAGTATATCCAGGCAAAAATCGCCCTGCAGTTCGGCACGCGAAAATACCCGGACAAGCGGATGCATCCGTTCAACGATATCTCGTTTGACTACATCCTCGATCAGGCAACAAAAAAGCTCCCAGGCTACATGCTGTGCCATGAGAGACTTCTCTTTCTGCAGGAGCACGACGACAGCTCCGGCAGTGACTATATGCGGACGCTCCGCTGCTATCTGGACAACCACTGCAATGTCGTCCAGACGGCTCGTGAGCTTTTTATCCACCGCAGTACCCTGCTCTACCGCCTGGAAAAGATCAAGGAAATTTTAGAATCTGATCTTTCCAGCCCGGATGAAATTCTGTATCTGATGCTTTCGTTCCGTTTTATCGACCTCGAGAATGAAGAAGAAAACCGTTCTGGATCTTCGCAGCCAGAAAAGCACAGATAAAACCAACCGCAATTCCCGCCAGGACATCGGTCGGGAAATGCACAAACAGATACAGTCTGGAAAATGCAATCAAGCAGGCCAGAATCAGTGCGGCAGCTCCTTCTTTTTTGTGCATCACAAAAATAGAGACTGCCGCCGCAAACGAGGCTGCCGAATGGCCCGATGGGAAGGAATAGTCCTTCGGAGCGGCAACCAGCAGCTTTACCTGCTCGTCAATCCAGCACGGACGCGGGCGCGCTGCCAGCGGCTTTAACACCAGATTACATAAAATCAAATCTAAAATCAGCGCGATCGCCATTCTTACACCGCATTTCCGGTATTTCGGAAGGATTAAGAAAACGGCAGTCAGCGCAATCCAGATCCATCCCGCATTTCCAAGCGAAGTAATTCCCACCATCACCCGATCGAGCACTGCATTGTGAAGATGCTGCAGTGCATATAAAATTGAAAAATCCATTCTTACCCCTCTCTGTAAAAAATGGGCATTTTTCTACTGTACATCTGCTGATCGGCGGCCGCCTCGTACAGAAATTCCGCCAGGGCCTCTCTCGAGTATCCAGGCCGGAACTGGCTGCCGTCCAGCGAAATACTGCAGTTCTGCCCTACCTTTTTCACTTTCCCGTCTCTTCCCGGACACGTCCGCACCAGTGTCCAGTTCAGATCGCTCCGTGCCAGAACCTGTCCCATCTTCTGCATATCTTTATAGACACATGGCCAGAAAATCTGCATGAATTTCGTACTCATTCTCTGGTATTTGTCCTCGCAGTCTCCAAACGCATGAATGCAGACATGGCCTACCGTCACAAACCGCGTTTTTCCAAGCTGCTTCATGGCCGAGAGAATCATTGCGTTTCCATCAGCCAGCGGTGTCTCCTCTTCTTTTACATGTTTCACACGCATCGGAGTCAGCACGCTGATGACTGCATCCGCTTCCAGCAGTGCCTCCAGCACGCGTTCCCGGTTCTGAAGGCTTCCCTCAATCACGGTCAGATTTTTTCTCGGCCAGATCGCTTTTGCATCCGGCACGTAGGCGGTCACCTGTGCGCCGTGAAGAAGCGCCGTGTTGGTCACATACTGCCCAAGCAGTCCCCCCAGACTGAATATTGTAATTCTCATGAAATCCTCACTCTCATCTGTGTGTCTTTTGTATCCTCCGCAGATTTTTTGACACACTTTCCTAATGTTATCTCCTATTCTAACACACCGCCCGTATACGATACAATGAAATAAAACTAAAAAAAGTATAACCTTTTTCGTCCTTTCTTCATATCGTAAGTAGAACCGTATTTTCAGGAGCTTTGATCTTATGCCCTATACTATCGTAATCGATGCCGGACACGGGGGAAGTGATCCGGGCGCTGTCTATGAGGGACGCAGGGAAAAGGATGACAATCTTTCCCTCGCCATCGCGGTCGGCGAGCTTCTTTCCCGGCAGGGTGTCTCTGTCATTTATACCCGCACAACCGATGTTTATCAGACGCCGTTTGAAAAGGCGCAGATGGCCAATCAGGCGGATGCCGACTTTTTTATTTCTTTTCACCGGAATTCTTCGGAGGAACCGAACCAGTATACCGGCGTGGAAACGCTTGTCTATGACAACTCCGGCATCAAACAGACAATGGCAGAAAACATTAACGGCGCGCTCTCGGAGCTGGGATTCCGGAATCTCGGTGTCAAGGCACGGCCAGGGCTTGTTGTTCTGCGGCGGACGAAAATGCCGGCTCTTCTGATTGAAACCGGCTTTCTGAACAATGAGCAGGACAATACGCTCTACGATGAAAAGCAGGAAGAAATCGCCCGCGCCATCGCGGATGCAGTGCTTGGAACGCTGGATCTCGAGACGGTCACGGAGGCTGACCGGCGCGCTGCGGAAACGGAGGCCGCCCGTCCGTCCGTTTCAACAGCGGATACCGTCACTGCTTCCGCTTCGCCCCATCCCACGCCGCCGGAACAGGAAAATCCTTCCGATACACCGGAAACCTTCTACCGTGTCCAGACCGGCCTTTTCCGCATCCGCCAGAATGCCGACCGTATGCTTTACGACCTTCTCGACCAGGGCTATCCCGCTTTTCTTCTCGCCGAGGACGGCTTTTTCAAAGTCCAGGTCGGCGCTTACCGCCAGCTCGGAAATGCCATTCTGATGGAACGCCGCCTGCGCCGCGACGGCTATTCCACCCTGATTACCACCTGAGCGTCTGACGCATCAGTCGAAAAAAGAGCGTGCCGGAATTTTATTTTCCGGCACGCTCTCGTTCTCCTTATAACTTTTTCAGTTTTGCAAACGAAGCAAACATTTTCTTCGTACCAGCCTGGTCGAAGTTGACGGTAACTTCATAATCTCTTCCGCCGTCCACGATATCCGTGACAATGCCGACACCGAACTTGATATGGCGCACCGTATCCCCGATTTCGTAATCGAGTTTCGTCGCCTTCTGCGCGCTGAAGGTTTTCGCCTGCTGCGGCTTCTCGCGGAATGCCTGCTTCATCGCCGCATAGACGCTGCCTCTCGTCGGAATGTCCATCTTCGGTTTCCGGTCTTCGATCTCCCCGCGCTCCCGCTCCAGGGAAATCAGCTCCCGCGGAATCTCTTTGACAAAACGGGACATCTTGTTGTACTGCACTTCGCCGCGGATCATTCTCTGGCGCGCACATGTCAATGTCAGATGCTGCATCGCACGCGTGATGCCCACGTAGCAGAGACGGCGCTCCTCCTCCAGCTCCGACGGATCATCCCCGGTGATCGTCATGTAGCTTGGGAAAATACCATCCTCCATGCCGGCAAGGAATACGTTCGGGAACTCCAGTCCTTTTGCGGAATGCAGTGTCATCAACAACACGTAATCGCTCTCCTCATCCACCGAGTCGATATCAGACACCAGCGCAACCTCCTGCAGAAAACCACCGAGAGATGGCTGTTCGGCGCTCTCCTCATAATCCGCAATCTTTGAAATCAGCTCGTCGATGTTCTCGATGCGGGCTGCCGCTTCTTCGGTTCCCTCCGCCTGCAGATCTGCTACATAGCCGGTCTCCTCGATGATTTCATTCAGCAGCTCTTTGACCGACAGATAATCTGCTTTCGCGCGGAGTACCTGTAAAAAGGACGTGAAGGATTTAATCTTATTTAAAGACCGCATCAGCCCCGGCACATACTCGGCCTCGAGAAGCGCATCGTAGAAACGGATGCCCTGCTCTGCCTCCCAGTCCTGCACTTTGTTGATCGTCGCCGCTCCGATACCGCGCCGCGGAACGTTGATGATACGCAGTACCGCAAGGTCATCCTCCGGGTTCTCGATCACACGCAGATACGCCAGCAGATCCTTGATCTCGCGTCTCGCATAGAAGTTAACACCGCCCACGATTTTATATGGAACATTTGCAAGCAGCAGTTTCTCCTCAAAAAGACGGGACTGTGCGTTGGTACGGTAGAGAATTGCATAATCACGGTACTTCTTTCCCTCCGTGCGGACGCCGCGCGTGATTTCTCCTGCCACGTACTCCGCCTCCTCAAAACCGCTCTGGAACTGCCGCAGATCGATCAGGTCACCCTCCGGATTCTCTGTCCACAGGCGTTTTGCTTTTCGTCCCTGGTTATTCGCAATCACTTCATTTGCCGCATTCAGAATATTCTGCGTGGAACGGTAATTCTGCTCCAGTTTAATGACCTTCGCATCCGGGAATACATGCTCAAAGCTCAGAATATTTTCAATATTCGCCCCGCGGAATTTGTAGATCGACTGGTCATCATCGCCGACAACGCAGAGATTGCGGTATTTTGCCGCCAGAAGGCTCACAAAGCGGAACTGAACCGTGTTGGTATCCTGATACTCATCGACCATGATATAGCGGAACTGCTCCTGATAATAATCGAGCACTTCCGGGAACTGCTGGAATAATTTTACGGTCTGTACCAGCAGATCATCGAAGTCCATCGCATTGTTTTTCTTTAACTCTGCCTGATACTCCGCATAAACTGCCGCATACTTCTGCAGCTTCCAGTCGATTCCCGCGTCAATCCGGTACTGGTCCGGCTCGATCATCTCATCCTTTGCGGACGAAATTGCCGCCATGATCGCACGGTCGCGGTACAGTTTCGGATCCATCTGGAGCCGTTTCATGATGTCCTTGATCAGCGATTTCTGGTCATCGGTATCGTAAATTGCAAAATTGTTGGCGTATCCCAGACGTTCAGCATGGCGGCGCAGAATCCGCACGCAGCTGGAATGGAAGGTGCTGACCCAGATCCGCTCCGATCCGTATCCCACGATTTTATCGACACGCTCACGCATTTCTCCGGCGGCCTTATTCGTAAAGGTGATCGCCATAATATTCCATAGATTGACGCCTTTGTCCCGGATCAGGGAGGCGATGCGGTGCGTCAGTACCCTCGTCTTTCCCGAACCGGCACCTGCAAGGATCAGAAGCGGCCCTTCGGTGTGCTCCACAGCTTCCATCTGCATCGGGTTTAATCCTGTTTCTGTCTGATTCATGTTCTTTCTCCTTCATCTGCTTCGAATCTTTTCACATGCATCTCAGTATATAACAAATCCGCCCCGGTTACAAGTAAGAACGAACATACGTTGCATTTTTATCATGGAAACTTTTTTTCGCAAAGTCCTTGCTATCTGGTATTAAAAACTATATAATGGGAACCGTGAGGTGATAACAAATGACGATAGACTCAGATAAAATTCTTCATGATTTACTGAATTCACTGGATTCTCTCGAAGGCATCCGCCCGGGGGAAATCCCGAACATTGCTTTATATATGGACCAGGTCACGACCTTTATGGACGCACAGCTCGCTTCTTCGCGCCGTTTCGAGTCCGATAAGGTTCTGACAAAAACAATGATCAACAACTATGCAAAAAACAAGCTGCTCCCGCCGCCGGTCAAAAAGAAATATTCGCCGGAGCACATGATGCTTCTGGTTTTTATTTACTACTTTAAAAACATCCTCTCGATCACGGATATCCAGACACTGCTCGCCCCGATCACCGATCGGTATTTCGGCACGGAGAGCGGCTTTTCCATCCAAGATATCTACGACGAAATTTTCCAGATGGAAAAAGAAGAAATTGCATCCGTAAAAGAAGATCTTCTGAAAAAAGCGGATGTATCCAAGTCCATGTTCGGCAGCTCACCGGAGGAGGACCGGGAATTTCTCCAGCTCTTTTCGTTTATCTGTCTGCTGAGTTTCGATGTCTATCTGAAAAAACAGATGATCGAGCACATGGTGGATGAACTGGCATCCCTCGCGGCGCCTTCTGATCCGAAAAAGAAAAATTAAGAACAAACGTGTAAAATCAAAAAAGACGGCTGCGTTGGAATCGCACCGTCTTTTTTGATTTTACACATTTTCTTTCTTTTCCATCCGTTCAAACACCATCTCATATCCGTCGTTTCCATAGCTTAAGGAACGGTTCACGCGGCTGATCGTCGCCGTGGATGCTCCCGTCTTTTCGGAGATTTCCAGATACGTTCTCTTCTCCCGCAGCATTTTCGCCACTTCAAACCGCTGCGACAGCGAAAGCAGTTCATTGATGGTGCATACATCCTCAAAAAAAGTATAGCATTCTTCCTTATTCTTCAGACACAAAATTGCCTCAAAAAGCTGGTCTACTGCTTCTGAATGAAGTTTCTTGTTCATTTCAAGCCCTCCTGTACGAAAATTAAGTCCCCATCTCATTCTTATAACTTGGAATACTACCATTTTAGCACAGTAAAGTGTGAAATACAAGTCCTTTTATCCCTGCATCAGCAAAGCCTGTACCATCGACTCCCGCTGTCTGCGGTAATCGCTCGGCGAACAGGCCTTTACCGTCTTGAAGGTACGGTTGAAGGCACTTAAAGAAGAGAATCCGGAATTCATCGCCACATCCGTGATACTCATCTTTTTGTCATACAGAAGCTCCTCTGCGCGTTTGACGCGTTTAGAATTGAGGTACTCATAGAATGTCATGTTCATGTACTGCTTGAAAATTCTGGTAAAGTGGAACTTGGAAAATCCGCTGACCGCAGCTACTTCCTCGAGAGAAAGATTCTCCATGTAATGGACATTGATATAACGGCAGACGCTTAAAACAGCCTCTATATATTCCTGCTGCTTCATTGCCCCGAACGTATTCTGCGCGTTGGCATCCGAAAAGCCCTTGCGGCCAAACTCTGAAAAAAGCTCTTTGAGGCCGGTGCAGATTCTGTGCGTCATCACTGCGCCCTCATTATCGTATTCCCGCACCAGTTCCAGAATCTGGCTGCGTAGAAACAGATAGAAGGGATCTTCCTCATCCTCTTTTTTGAAGTAGATGGCCGGAAGCCGCAGGAAAATCGTTTCCATTTCTTCCTGATTCTCCACACAGCCCGGTTCCACCAGCATGACAATCCGTTCTCCCTGGGATACGAATCTCATTCCGTGTACAACGCCGGAATTGATCATAATGATGTCGCCCTCTTTGAGATTATAGCTGTCTTTTCCGACAACAACCTCATATTCGCCTCTGGTCGGCATGATAATTTCAATTGCGGTATGCCAGTGCTTCGGATAGCCTTCTGTCACGGTGTTGTGAAAGATTTCAAACGCCGGCGGGTTTGCTGCATTCCGGTCAAATGTTTTCCCATGTTCCACTTTCTTCATCTTATTTCTTACCTCTTTTTATTACAGCAGCTCTGTAAACAGATCTTTTACGGTCGGATAAATCTTTGCAAATTTCTGATACTGGCGCTCATATTTCTCAACCAGTTCCGGTTCCGGCTCGATGGTCTCTGTCACACGAACAATTTTTTCTGCCGCCTCTTCTACGGATGAAAAGACACCGCAGGCAACGGCTGCCAGCATGGCTCCGCCAAGTGCCGGGCCTTCCTCGGACTCGATACGGTCCACTTTGATGTTCAGCACGTTTGCGATCATGCGTCTCCACAGCGGGCTCTTTGCACCGCCTCCGCAGATTTTCGTTCTCTCGATCTGGATGCCGAGGGATTTTGCTACCTCAAAGGAATCGCGGATCGCAAAGGCAACGCCCTCGAGAACAGCCTGGGTCATATCCTCTCTTGTGGTGTCCATGGTCAGGCCGATGAAGGTTCCTCTTGCATCCGGGTTGTTGTGCGGGGAACGCTCGCCCATCAGATACGGCAGGAAGAAGACATTATTCTCGCCAAGTTTTGTGATGTTCTCCTGCTCTTTTGTATATTCTTTTGTGCGGATGATTTCATCCATCCACCATTTGTTGCAGGAAGCTGCACTCAGCATGCATCCCATCAGGTGATAGTGGCCGTCTGCGTGTGCGAATGCGTGCAGGGCATTGTGGCTGTCTACGCCGAATTTGTTGCTGGAAATGAATACGGTTCCGCTTGTACCAAGGGAAACGTTGCACATGCCGTCGCCTACGGTTCCGGTTCCGACTGCGGCTGCTGCGTTGTCTCCGGCTCCTGCTACAACTTTACAGGTCTCCGGCAGTCCAAGTTCTGCTGCTACTTCCGGTTTTAAGGTTCCGACAGCGTCAAAGCTCTCATGGAGCTCCGGCAGCATCTCCAGGGAAATACCGCAGATTTCTGCCATCTCTTTGGACCAGCATTTGTTCTTGACATCCATTAGAAGCATGCCCGATGCATCGGAGTAGTCGCTTACGAATGCGCCGGAGAGACGGTATGCCAGGTAATCTTTTGGAAGCATGATTTTGCAGATTTTTTCGAAGTTATCCGGCTCATTTTCTTTCACCCAGAGAATCTTCGGTGCGGTAAAGCCTGCAAATGCAATGTTTGCGGTGTACTCGGAGAGTTTTTCTTTTCCGATTACGGTGTTCAGATAATCGGTCTGTTTTGCGGTACGGCCGTCGTTCCAGAGGATCGCCGGGCGGATGACGTTATCGTTCTCATCCAGGATGACAAGGCCATGCATCTGGCCGCCGAAGCTGATGCCGGCTACCTGGGATTTGTCTACGTCTTTTACCAGCTCGCGGATTCCCTCTTTGCTCTGCTCCCACCAGTCTTCCGGTTTCTGCTCAGACCAGCCTGGATGCGGGAAATACAGCGGATACTCTCTCGATACAATATTTACAATTTTGCCTTCCTCGTCCATCAGAAGCAGTTTGACAGCGGAAGTACCAAGGTCAACACCAATAAAATACATGTCGAATCTCCTTTTTCTACTCTTTTTCAAAAAGGGCGGCAGCAGACCTAGATCTCTGCTCCGCCCTTTTGCTTATGCGTTACTGCATATCTTTCTTATTTTTCAGTGAATCTTCCGGAACGGATTAGCCCCACGGATTCTCTGTCGGGTAACGAACACCCTTCGGCTGGTTGTAGCCGATCTCATCTACTTCAACACCGAGCATTTTGAATACTTCGAATAACGGTTTTCCGAAGTGTCCGAATGCTACTGCGCCGTGATGCGGATAGTTTTTCTCTACCAGTACGTGACGGTAGAATCTGCCCATCTCCGGAATAGCGAAGATACCGATGCTTCCGAAGGAACGTGTTGCTACAGGAAGAACCTCGCCCTCTGCGATGTATCCGCGCAGTTTTGCGTCAGATGTGCTCTGCAGACGATAGAAGGTGATGTCTCCAGGAACGATATCTCCCTCGAGGGTACCCTGTGTTACTTCTTCCGGAAGGGTTCTTGCCATGATCATCTGATATTTCATAGAGCAGAATGCCAGTTTGGTGGAAGCGGTATTTCCGCAGTGGAATCCCATGAAGGTATCTTTTAAGGTGTAATCAAATTTGCCTTTGATTTCGCTCTCATACATATCCTTCGGAACGGTGTTGTTGATGTCGAGGAGTGTTACGGTGTCTTTGGATACAACGGTTCCGATGAACTCGGACAGTGTTCCGTAGATATCTACCTCACAGGATACCGGGATGCCCATCTTGGTCAGACGGCTGTTGACATAGCAGGGAACGAATCCGAACTGTGTCTGGAATGCCGGCCAGCATTTTCCGGTCAGGGTTACGTATTTTCTGGAGCCTTTGTGTGCTTCGATCCAGTCTAACAGGGTGATCTCGTACTGAGCCAGTTTCGGCAGGATTTCCGGTTTCAGGTTTCCTTCGCCGAGCTCTTTTGCCATATCTTCTACGACTGCCGGGATTCTCTCGTCGCCTGCGTGTTTGTTGAATGCTTCAAACAGGTCAAGCTCGGAGTTCTCTTCGATTTCTACGCCGAGGTTGTACAGCTGTTTGATCGGTGCGTTACATGCCAGGAAGTTGGCCGGACGCGGTCCGAAGCTGATGATTTTCAGGTTCTTAACAGCTACAACTGCAGTTGCAACCGGTACGAAATCTTTGATCATGGCTGCTACGTCTTCTGCATCGCCAACCGGGTACTCCGGAATGTATGCGTCCAGGTTGCGCAGTTTCAGGTTGTAGCTTGCGTTCAGAACGCCGCAGTATGCATCGCCGCGTCCGCCTACAAGGTCGTCGCCGGTCTCTTCTGCTGCTGCTACTACCATGCAAGGTCCGTCGAAGTATTTTACAAGCAGGGTTTCCTCGGTCTCCGGTCCGAAGTTTCCAAGGTATACAACAAGTGCATCACACTCTGCTTTTTTCAGGTCTTCGAGTGCGTTCATCATGTCGATTTCATTCTCGACGATGATTGGACATTCGTAGATTTCTCCGTCGTATGCTTTTACGACTGCTTTTCTTCTGTTCTCGGAAAGGCTGTTCGGGAAGCAGTCACGGCTTACTGCAACGATACCTAATTTGATTTCCGGTGTATTGTTGATCATTTTTGAAGATCCTCCTTTTTTTGGTTTTCTTGGTTTTTGGTTTCTTTTTATGTTCAGAACTGCTCTTTTGGGGCAGTGTTTCTGATTTCTGGTTTTGTCTCTGGTTTTATTTTACCGAGAGGTTTTCTCCTTTGATGCCTGCTACGCTTCCAGCGATGTTTGCATCCGGGTGGCTTAAGAGCCATTTGTTTCTGGCGAAGAGCAGGTCGTCTTCCGGGGTGTGTTTTTCTTCCAGGGTGATGTCGGTATTGGTTCCTTTTGGAAGGACTACGACACATTTGAAGCCGCTGGCTGCCACGTTGCATGGTGCGTAGTGGAGGGTGGTTGCGTAGACTTCAATGGTGGTTCCGGCCGGGATTAAGAAGGCCTCCATTTTGGATGAGTCGTAGGTGTGGTCTTCGGTGATGTCCTGTTCTTTTCCGAGGATCAGGATCAGGTCGGTTACGGCGATGTTGATTTCGCTGTCGCGGTGGTATTCTACGGCGTTCAGTAAATGGTTGTGGCCGTTGCAGTAGCCGATCTGGATCGGCATGCCGCCGTAGAGGCTGTCGGATACGGACTGGGCGCTTTTGCAGGCTTCGAGGCTTTCAATGGAAGGCTCGTAGACTACGTCGTCGGGACATGGGGTCTCGGACATGGCGGTGATGATGTCGCTGACGTCGAGGTCTTTGATGACTTTGCCGTACTGGCGGAATGCTTCGTCTGTTACTTTCAGAATCTGCATTGTTTTGGTGCTCCTTTCGTACAATTAGTTTAATGATTGAACTAATTGTAATATAGCACTTGTATGTACTTCTTGTCAACATGTATTTGGGTGAAAAAACGGGCGGGTTGACAAATAAGGGGGAGGTTGGTATACTTTGATACGTTAAAATAATAAGACGCTAGGGGAGCCTTTGGCTGAGAACGTGGGACAAGGATAAGCTCACGGACCCTCACTACCTGAACGGGATAATTCCTGCGTAGGGAAGCTGGAACGTGGTTTCGGAGGTGATTCGGGACTGCGTTTTTATGTGAGCCCCTCCAAGCGGAATGCGAAGGAGGTTTTTTTATGAGTTTTTTTGTTACTGCTGACGGCGGACTGACGACGGCCGGTTATGTTGGATGCGTGGTGCTGATGGTGGCGCTGGTGGTGATTGCTTCGGTTCTTTCTGCTCAGAAGAGTAAGGGGACGGGAATGGATGCAAGGAAGCTGGCGTTTTGTGCGATGGGGATGGCGCTGGCGTTTGTGACTTCGTATGTGAAGGTGTTTGAGCTGCCGTACGGGGGATCGGTTACGTTGTTTTCGATGCTGTTTATTGTGCTGATTGCGAACTGGTATGGGGCGAAGACGGGTATTCTCGTTGGTTTTGCTTATGGACTGCTGCAGTTTATCCAGGGGCCGTATGTGCTGTCGCTGTTCCAGGTGTGCTGTGATTATGTGTTTGCGTTTGCGGCGCTGGGTGTGGCCGGATTCTTTGGAAAGAAGAAAAACGGGCTGCTGATCGGGTATATTGTAGCTGTGCTGGCGAGGGGATTTTTCCATACGTTAGGCGGGTATCTGTACTGGATGGATTATATGCCGGAGAATTTCCCGCAGTCTTTAAAGGCGCTGTATCCGATTATTTACAACTACAGCTATCTGCTGGCTGAAGGTGTGCTGACGGTGATTCTGATCTCGCTGCCGCCGGTGAAGAAAGCACTGCAGACGGTTGCAAGAACAGCACATGGTGCAAATTAAATAGAATTACGTGAAAAAATCCGGGAACGCATGATTTTGCGTTTCCGGATTTTTTACGTGGATATCAAAATTTACTGAGCACTCTCCTCTGCGGCTGTGTCGGCGGCGGAGCTCATGGGGGTGATGACGATGTTTTCTACGCCGATTCCGGTTTTACGGGTTACGATGTCTTCGATCTGGGCACGCTGTTCCTCGGTTACTTCTTTCATCGGAACGACGATGTCGGCGGTTTCGCCGGTCAGGTTTACAACGACGTCGGTGAAGCCTTTGGCTTCGAGGAGGAGTTCAGTTGCTGACTCTTTTTCTACGAGTTCCGTCATTTCCACCATGCTCTGGACAGCGCTCTGGCGCTCGGTTTCGGAGAGGTTGGTGTTGTTGATGATTTCATTTAAGGTGTCTTTGTTCTGGGAACGGATCTGTTCGCGGTCAATTCTGGCCTGGGCCATGTATGTAGATGCCCCGGCAAGGACTGCCTCTCCCGGCGTTTCGGTGACGGTCCGCGACGAGTCCCCTGCTGTGCCGGCATCCACCTCGTCGGTGATGTCGGTGTCCAGGCTGGAGATGTCTTTTAAAACGGTGCTGGCATCCGCCGTGGTTCCGTCTGCCTTCTCCTTCGTGGACAGGGTACTGTCAGCATAGTTGATGTATCCGGCGACGGCAATCATGATCGCAAGGGCGGTGATGATGACCTGGTTTTTCCGGAATTTTTTCTTTTTCCCGGCCGTCTTTTTCGGCGATGGTGTCTCTGCCATTTTCTCAGGTGCATTCATTTCCTGTTCTAATTTTTCCACGCATTTGACTCCTTTACTTCATTTTGACTACTTTAATCTTATTTGCGCCCACCTGAAATAATGCCATCACGGCCTCCTGAATCTCCTGTATCGTCACCGGGTTTCCCCCGCCTTCTGCGATAACGAGCACGCCGCGCACCGCCGGGTACTCCTCGGAAACCACATACGGTGTCTCGGCTCCGTTCTGTGTCTTTTCATAGACAGTTGCCTCATCCTGCGACGAGGATGTAACGCTTCCGGTCTCCTCTCCCTTCTTGTTTTCCTCCGTTGTGCTCCGCGTTGGGACATCTTTTTCCACAATCTTTTTTCCTGTGGATTCCAGCGTCACCACGACGTGCACTGCGCCCACACCGTCCATCTGGGAAAGTGCGTCGCAAAGGCGCTGTTCCATCTCCTCCTGCACCGAAAGTCCCGCATCCCCCGCCGGACGCGCAGCCGTCTCCTGCGGCTGTTCTGTCTCCTCACTGGTCTTTTTTGTTCCCGTCGGCAGCAGCAGGACAACGCCGATTGCCGCCAGCAGGAAGTACAGCATCCACTGCTCCTTTTTCTGTTTCCGGAAAAACGCCGCTGCCTTTTCCCTCATAGGCCTATTCCGAAATCTCTACCATAATATGCGCCGGATCGGTTCCGTAGACCTCACTTAAAACACTTTTGATCTCTGTCAGCTTTTCATCGAGCATTTCCCGCTGTTTTTTCTGTTCTTCGCGGTAAATGCTCGTCTGCCGCATCGGCGCTTCAATGCGGATCTCTTTTGCCTCACCGGTGTTTCCCGGCTCCAGCGTTACCGAAACGGCTGCCCCCGGAATGCCGCTCTCTGACAGATACATCCGGATCTGGCGCTCCGTCTCTTTTTCCCAGGCGCCCACGTAATACTGTTTTTCAAAGCTTTCTGCACGAATCTGTACATTTTCCATTGCTGCTGCCTCCTCTTCCAGCGTCAGACGGTCGAGCGTCTGCGCCATTTTCTGCTCCAAACCTCCCGCTTTTAGCACGGGCTGAAAAAAAATCAGTACCATCACAATTCCAAGAAAAAACTGAACCGGCTTCTTGTCCTCCTTCTCCGGGATCAGGTTCAGCACAGTTGTCATAAAAATCAGAAAAATTGAAATATTCTTAAGCCACTGCAGAATCTCTTCTACCATGCCGCCTCCCGCCGCTGCATGCCCAACTACACGCTAGAGCGTGTCTGAAAAACCATTTCCGCAAGCTGCAAGCCCCACTTTGCGGTATATTTTACCCTCATTCGGTTGCCGTAGCCCGCTACGCCGCCCTCATTCGGATAAAATCTCCCACAAACTGGGACTCGCAGCTTGCGAAAAGCCTTTTTCAGACAAGCTCTAGGAAAAAGTTCCCGCCAGGATTGCAATCGTCAGCAGAAACAGGACTTCTACGGTCAGAAGGAGACGCAGAAGCATCGCATATCCTTTTCCTGCCGCCGCAAGACATCCCGCGATCCGCTTGTCCGAGACGGGCTGCGCCGCCGCGGCGAGAAGGCGGAAGGAAAGACCCGAAACGAGAAGCTGGACGGCGGGGACCATGCCTGCTGCGAGCAGTACCAGCATTGCCGTCACGCCAAAGCAGTTGCGGATCAGCACCGCGGAGCCTGCCACCAACTCGGTTACAGCATTCACCGCATTTCCGATGCCGGGAATCATTCCGGCAGTCCGCCAGAGTGCCATCTGCCGCAGGGAATCGAGCGCCGGTGCGATCAGATTCCGGATCATCTGCATTCCCACAAGTACGCCGAGCGACGATTTTAAAAGGCCGTTCACGCAGGTTTCCAGCAGCTCTGTCATATGGGACAAAATCTCCTCGCCGGAAAGATCGTTTACAAGGGCGATGAGCAGATAGATATGGATCATCGGGAGGACGAGGGCGAGCAGAAGCTTTTCGACAGCCAGAATCACTAGAAGGAGCATCTGATAAAACATCACGGCTGATGATGCACCACCGGCGGCCGCGGCCGCCAGATAGTAGGATGGCGTCAGAATCCGCATAAAAGCGACCAGCGATGTGATGACAGCTTTCAGGTTTTCCCCGCTCGACTGGAAATTTTTCAGAATCAGTGCAAGCGCAAGCAGATAGACCATATAAAAACTGGCGTCCCTGACCTGTTTTCCTTCAAAGAGAGAGGAAAAACTGCCGAGCACCGCGCCTGCCAGAACGAGGAGAAACAGCTCCTTCATCAGCCCCTTCTGCGCAAGGAATGCTGTTTTGGCACAGGAGAGAACGGCATTTCCGGCACGGAAGGTGCGGAAGGGATCGCCATCCTGCAAAAGAGAACGCACCGTACCGGCAAAAGAAAACTGCTGGCTGGACAGCAGGCTGTCCACTTCCTGCTGGATTGCATCGAAGTCGAGTTCTGCAAGAAGTTCGTCCTGCGCTGCTGCTGCCTGATCCGTTTCGGTATCCGCTGCTTCGATTTTCTGCGTTCTTCCCGTTCCGAAAATGAGACACAGAAAAAGCAGCGCCATGCCCCATCCGGCTTTTTTACAGAAAATCATGAACCGTTTCCAGCAGAGCGAGCAGCACTGGCATACTGACGGCAAGGACCGCCAGGCGGGCGAACAGTTCAATCTGCCCTGCAATGGAAGAATAGCCCGCATCCTTACAGATCCCGGCGGAAAACTGCCCCACATACGTGATCCCAAGCATTTTCAGCAGCGTATTCAGATACGATGAGTCCACCGGGAGATACGATTTCATTTGTGCGAGCATGCCGAGCAGATACTGCATTTTTCCGACGGTCCCGGCAAGAATGCAGAGGCCGGCACCGACCGTCACAAGAAGGGCAAATTCCGGCTTTGCTCCCTTTACTGTGATTCCAAGCAGCACGCCCGCCGTACCAAGCGCAGCGATCCGAAGTATATCCATATGATCCCCTCCGTTTTTTCTCCCTGCTCTTAAATTGTAAACAGTTGTTTGATGTCCTCAAACAGCGCGGAAATATAGGGAAGAATCCAGAACAGCACCAGCACAAGACCGGCAAGGCTTGCAAGAAATGCCTGTTCTTCCCGGCCGCTGTGTTTTAATACCTGGCACAGGACCGATACCAGAATCCCGACTGCCCCGATTTTAAATAGAATCCCGACCTCCACGCCTGCTCCTCCGTTTTCAGACACGCCCTAAACCAGAATCAAAAATAAAAAAAGGCCTCCCATGATTCCAAGACTCTGACAGAGCCTCTTCCTTTCCGGCAATCCTTTCTGCAGTTCCGCGATCCGCTGCACAAGGCGTGCCTCATACCGGTCCAGATTCGCCTTCTGCATGGCGCGGTCCCCGGTGCCAAGGCTGCATCCGGCCTCCTGCAGCTCTTCTTTTTCTTCTTTTGTAAGGCGTGTGTCCGCCAGGTGGACTGCCGTATTCTCTTCCAGAATCGCCGGCAGTGTCTTTCCGTCCGGGCGGCGCATATCCTCGGAAATATCCTGTAAAAAATCCCGGTACGGATCCCGCATCCGCCTTCCCGTCTCCCAGAACGCATCCGGCAGCGGGGAAGCCGCCGTCACAATCTCTCCACGCAGATACTGGATAATTTTCTGCAGTGTTTCCAGATCTTTCACATGGGCCGACAGCGCCGCACTCTTTGCAAAGCCGATCCCGACGCAGGCAAGAGAAGCCGCCAGTAAAACTGCAAGCCGCATCACAGAAACGCCTCCCTTCGGTACAGTGTCGTTCCTCTTCCGTCAAAAATAGCCTGTACGCTTCCGGCGTGGGGTTTCGCATCCAGCACGATGTACCGCTCGAAAACGTGGGATTCCACGAGGCGGTTCAGGAGAGGCTTCTGCTTCATATCCTCCATGGAATTGCCATGCACGGTCGCGAGCAGCTTGCACCCGCAGTTAACGACGGACTCGATCGCACGGATGTCCTCGCCCGTTCCGATCTCATCGACTGCCACCACATCGGGCGACATGGCGCGGATCAGCATCATCATGCCCTCCGCCTTCGGACAGCAGTCGAGCACATCGGTGCGGATGCCGACATCATTCTGCGCAACGCCGAGATAGCAGCCTGCGATCTCGCTCCGTTCATCGACCACACCGACGGTCAGCCCCGGATACGGCGACTCCCCGTCCGAAATCTGGCGGATGATATCGCGCAGCATCGTCGTTTTGCCGCAGCCGGGTGCGGAGACAATCAGGGTGTGCAGGAAACGGCCGTCTTCCCAAAGGTACGGCATCACTCGGTCCGCGCAGCCCTTTTTCTCATGAGCAACCCGCACGTTGATGCAGGATATATGGCTGATGCCTTTCACCTTTTCCCCTTCGATTACCGTCTTTCCGGCAATGCCGATCCGGTGGCCGCCCTCCACGGTCAGAAAACCCTGCCGCAGTTCATCCTCGTAGGCGTAGAGGGAAAAACTTCCTATGTAATCCATCGTATCGCGGATATCCGTCGGTGAGACGGGATAACCTTTCTCCCACTCCCCGGTCAGTGCTCCGTCCGGGGTCAGAAAGTACTCCTGATCCTTTGCGACCACCAGAAGCGGCGCGCCGGTCCGCAGACGGATTTCCTGCAGGTCATCGGCCAGCAGATCTGTGTTTTTCAGAATTTTCCGTATATTCGCAGAAAACAGGCGCAAAAGTTCCCTTTGCTCCTGTTTTTTCTCTGGCGTAACAATATCCTTTTGTCTTCCTGTCCTTTTCATCTTCACCACCTCTTATCGTTATATATATGAGATGGCGGGACAGGTTATGCACGGTTTTTATGGTTCTATTCTTTTCATGCAGATTTTCACGGGCTCCGCTGCCCAGACGGCGCCTTCATATCCTTTCTCCGGACTGAAATGCGTGCAGAGGCCCTCTTTCTTTTCCGTTCCAAGAGAACCCGAAAGACCGGTTCCCCTCCACTTGCCGTAGCTCTCCTCCTCGGTCCAGATCCGGAAAAACAGCGTTTCAGCATTCTCCACTGCGGCAAGGCGTTTCTGGTCTTCGGCGGAAAAATACCGTTCTGCCATGCGCTCCCAGGCAGCGCGGCGGTGCTGCTGCAGATCCATGCCGATCGGAATGGAAGCAAAAGCGCAGGCAGCGTATTCCCCCGAATGAGAAATATTAAAACAGATCTGCGGATGCCCCGGCAGGTACGGTTTTCCGTGCGCATTCCGTTCGATCGTTATCTTTTCTCCATCCAGCCCATACTGTTCCTTCATTCCCATCCGGAACAGCTCCCATCCGCACTGCGAGAGTTCCCGTTCCAGCTCTTTTTTTTCGCCCTCCGGCTGCGTAATTTTTTTCAGATAAACTACCGTCTCCTGCATTCTGCTTCTCCCTCTTCATAGAAAAAGAGACCGCGAAGCCTTTCAACTTTCGGCTCCCCGGTCTCTTCTCGAAAATTCTTTCTTATGCGTTTTTACCGCAGCAGTATTTGTATTTCTTTCCGCTTCCGCACGGGCATGGATCGTTTCTTCCGATTTTTTTGCCTTTGATTACAGTGCCGGATTTTTTCTGCTCCATGTAAAGCGTTTTCTTCTGCTCTTCTGTGAAGATCTCATCCCACATCGGCAGGTTGTACAGCCAGTCTGCTTTTGCGTCTACCATGTTTTTGTACAGAAGCTCTTTATCGTAAGCCAGTGTAACAACGGTATCCTCTTCCATCTCCTCGATCGGGTTCGGGATCACAAGGCTGTCGTTGATGCCGTCCAAGAAACCAACCATGGTCATAACGTCCACTTTGTATTTCTCTGCCAGCTCTTTTACGGTTCCTTTTACCACTTCATCCGGGTTGGAAAGAAGCTGCTCGTAAATGTTTTTCTCAATCAGGAAATAATTGGTCCAGAACTGCTGGAGCTGTTTTTTGTCTGCTTCCTGATTATAGGCGATATCACGCCAATTCTGTAATAAACTCATGTTATTATCCATCCTTTATCTGTTTCTCTGAGCGCGTTTTTTCGCGCCGTCCCCTAGCGGGATTCCGGTTTTTGTAACACGCTTTAGTATATCGGAAAGTCCGCAGAAAATCAACCTTTTTCTTCTTCCTGCTCCAGAATCGGGATTCTGGTATCGCCGAGCGGAATTCCTCTGTGTTCCACCGATGTAGAGAACACGATCTGCGTCTTCGTTCTTCCAAAATGCTGAAGCTGGCCAATAAACTGATCCAGCTCAGATGTCGTGTGGAACACAACCTCCATCAGCATCGAATAGTCGCCGGTCACGCAGTTGCACTCGATCACATTCGGGCAGTCAGTGATGTACGGATAGAATTCCTTTTTCCGCACCGGCTCAACCTCCAGATTGATGAATGCCTTGATCCGATAGTCGAAAACCTCCGGGTTCACACTCGCACGGTAGCCGGTGATCACCCCGTCCTTTTCCAGGCGGTCGATTCTCGCCGAAACCGTCGGCGAAGTGAGACTTACCTTGTCTGCAATACTTTTGAGCGGAAGCCTTGCATCTTCCTGCAGCAGTTCCACAATTTTCCGGTCTGCTGTATCCAGTTCACGTTTCATTCCCTCTCCTTACGTTCCTCCTGCTCTCCTTTTTCTTTCGGAGGCAGTTTCTTTACCACCGTATTTTCCACGCGGTGTTCTTTGACCCGCATGACCTTGATCCAGAGATCGTCGGTCTCGAGTTCAAACTGGCTGCCGTCATCCGGAACCGCACCGAGTTCGCCGAAAATGTAGCCGCCGAACGTTTCATATTCATCGACCGGCAGTTTGATCTTCAGTTCCTCCGCCACATCATCCAACGAGGCACTTCCCATGATTTTCCAGGTGTCTGTGGAAATCAGCTCAATTTCCGATGGCTGCCCGATCTCCGCCTCATCATTCAAGTCCCCGACAAGCTGCTCGATCAGGTTACGCACGGTGATAATTCCATCCATGCCGCCGTACTCATCCAGAACCACGGCAAAATAGTTGCCGGTCTTTTTCATGTTCTGGAACAGCGTGGCAGCCTTGATGTTTTCAGGAACAAAATAAGGCTGTTTGATTGCTTCTTTCATGACATGATCGCGGTCCTTGGTGCGAAGCCGGAAATAATCCTTGGCGTCCAGAACGCCGATGATATCGTCCACATTTTCACCACAGACCGGGTAATAAGAATGGCGGCTTTCATGGATCAGCTGCTCCCACTCCTCCATCGAGTCTTCCAGCCACAGAAGATCTACATCGGTTCTGTGGACGCAGATTTCATCAATGGTCAGATCATCGAACTCAAATACGTTCTGAATCATATCTTTTTCTTCATTGTCGATCGCGCCTTTTTCGCTGCCGGCATCTACCATCATCCGGATTTCTTCCTCCGTCACCTGATCGTCGTCCTCATCCGGATCGATCCCCAGAAGGCGCAGGATACCGTTTGTCGATGCAGTCAGCAGCCACACAAGCGGTGCAAACACTTTCGAAGCACCGCTTACAAGACCGGAAATCCCGAGCGCAATCTGCTCAGCCTTCTGCATTGCAATCCTTTTCGGCACCAGTTCGCCAAAGATCAGGGTGATGTAAGATAAAAGCAGCGTAATCAGCACAACGGCAATCGCATCCAGTGTCTTTTCCGGAATCTTCATACCCGCGTCCACAAGAGCAGAAACGATTCGATCCGAAAAATTTTCTGCTGCAAAGGCACTTCCAAGAAAACCGGACAGAGTGATGACCACCTGTATCGTTGCAAGAAAACGGGATGGCTGTTCCGTCAGATGAAACAGCTTCGCCGCTCTTTTGTTTCCCTCCTGTGCCATTTTTTCCAGTTTAGCGTCGTTGCAGGAGACCACAGCGATCTCCGCGCAGGCAAATACCGCATTGACCGCTATCAATACGACCTGCAAAAGAATACTGCCGACTATGTCACTGTCCAAACGTTTCAAACCTCCTCAATATTATTTATGCGTTTTTCAAAAATGCCACATAGGCCTTCTTGGCCTCGTAAACATCTGCTTTGCTGGTTACTTCCCATGGAGCATGCATGCTGAGAACCGGTACACCGGAATCAATCACTTCCATACCGTACAGAGACATGATGTAGGCGATGGTTCCGCCGCCTCCAACATCAACTTTACCAAGCTCTGCTGTCTGCCAATTTACTTTTGCATCATCAAAGATAGCGCGAAGAGCTCCGACGTACTCTGCATTGGCATCGTTTGAGCCGCTCTTTCCGCCTGCTCCTGTAAATTTGTTAATTACGATACCTTTTCCGAAAAATGCAGCGTTTTTCTTCTCAAATGCTGCTGCATACAGCGGATCAAATGCTGCGCTGACATCAGAAGAGAGCATTCTGGAGGAAGCAAGGCATCTTCGAAGGGCCAGTTCTGTTCCCTCGCCTGCAAGTGCAAGCAGCTCTGCCATGGTGTTCTCGAAGAAATGAGACTGCATACCGGTTGCGCCGACGCTTCCGATCTCCTCTTTGTCTACGAGCAGGCAGCAGGATGTCTTCTCCGGTGCTTCCACCTCGAGCATTGCGACAAGAGAAGTGTATGCGCATACACGGTCATCCTGGCCGTATGCAAGAATCATGCTGGCATCCATACCAAGCTCGCGTGCTTTTCCGGCCGGTACGATCTCAAGCTCTGCGGAGAGGAAATCCTCTTCTTCGATGCCGTATTTGTCGTTTAAGAGTTTTAAGGTCATGGCTTTGACTGCCTCTTTCTCAGTTCCTTCGAGCGGCTGGCTTCCGATCAGAAGGTCAAGGTTTTCGCCCTCTACAACAGTGTTTGCCGGTTTTGTCTGCTGCTCTCTGGAGAGGTGGATCAGAAGGTCTGTCACGCAGAATACCGGATCGTTGTCATCCTCACCGATCACAACATCAACGACTTCGCCGTTCTTTTTCGCTACCACACCGTGGATGGCAAGTGGAAGGGTTACCCACTGCCATTTTTTGATACCGCCGTAGTAGTGGGTATCGAGATATGTAAATCCGTTGTCCTCATACAGCGGGTTCTGTTTTACATCGAGACGCGGGGAATCGATGTGTGCGCCGAGGATATTCATACCTTCGGTCAGCGGTCTTGTTCCGATCTGAAACAGTGCGATGGCTTTTTTCATGCATACGGCGTAAACTTTGTCGCCTGGTTTTAATGCACGGTTTTCTTTTACGTAAGTGTCAAGGTTTACGTATCCAGCCTCTTCCGCCTGGCGCACGCTCTCTTTTACGCACTCGCGCTCTGTTTTTCCGTTGTCCAGGAATGCGCGGTAGCTGGCGTTTAATTTTTCCAGCTTTTTCATATCTTTTTTCTTGTACTCATTCCATGCTGTTTTTCGTTCCATAGCTTTTCTCTCTTTCTGTTTTCTTTATCTGATCCGTGCCGTATTTTTCTGAATCTAATCGGGCTTCCGGTCATGATTGCGATCTCTTTCATTATAATCTGTTTTGACAGGAAACACAAGGACTTTCGATGTACGGAAAAGACAAGGAAGACCCCGCGGCGGACCGTTTTTTGCGGCCGCAGCGGGGTCTTTAAGGGGAGGATAAGTATTTCCTTATTCTTCTTTTGTCTGTCTCATCGAACAGGGGAATTTCGATGATAGTCCTATTCTCCCCGGTATTTTTGTTTTTATACACTTCGTTTTCATCAACAGCAGAAAAATCCTCTTCCGCCGCAGCAACAGCAATTGCAGATGGCATTGATTGCCATACATTCACAGCACCATTTTCCGAGATCACCTGCACTTCTCTCGTAGCCGTAGCCGCTTCCCATGTCGGAATACCACTGGCCGCTGCCCTGGAGCTGGTTTAAAAGCTGCTGGTACTGCAGATTCTGCGGTTCTAATTTGACTGCCATCTCGGCATCCTGCACGGCATTGATGTTGTTGCCGAGGCGCGAATTTGCGATCGCATGCAGGAAATACCATTTTCCGCTGCGGTCGGAAATGTCGTTCAGCACGTTCATCGCCTCGCGGAAGTGGCCGCTGTTGATGTAGTTAGCTGCCGCCTGCAGCCGCATTTCCTGCTCGGAATTTCCATAATCATTCCGTGCGGAGCCGCCGTTTCCGTACGCGCCGCCGAATGGGTCGAAGCCGCCGAACGGGCCATAGCCGCCGTAAGCATCTCCGCCATACGACGAACCTCCGCTCTGGTACGTGGTGCCGTGCTCGCGTTCATCCATGATCTGTTTGTACGCCTGCTGCACCTGTTTGAATTTTTCTTCTGCTTCTGCTTTATTCGGATTATTGATATTGGCATCCGGGTGATACGTCCGGCTGAGTTTTCGGTATGCTTTTTTGATTTCATCGTCCGAAGCCCCGCGGGACACGCCCAGCACCTCATATGGATCTGTCATCAGTCTTTATTTCTCCTCTTTTTGGCGCTCTTTTGCGCTTTTTCGCATTTCGTATTTTTCCCAGATACCAGCATACAATATATTTCGCAGAATGTCTACATTTTCCAGGATCGGAAGTTTTTCAAATGCACGCGACGCTTCCGCCGTCATCATCAGCAGGATTTTTTCTGCGGTTTCCTCGAAGTCCGGCTGATCTGCGATGGACAGAAACGGGTTGTAGTTTCCGCTCTTTTTATCTTTTTCCACGTCATCAAGCGCATCCATCAGGTAAATGAATTTTCCGATGTAAAAGCCGACCTGGCGCAGATCATCGCTCCAGATGTCCTCCTCCGGAATATAGATCTCCGCCATCACCTCTCCGGTATAGCCCGCCGCAAGATCGAGGTCTGGATTGTTTTCCTTCTCGCATGCATGCAGCTTTTCGAGGTAATCCTGCACTGCTTTCGTCTGGCGCGGATACGATGCCTCGATGCGTGTCACAGATTTTTTCAAAGCCTTTGCCGCTGTAAACGCCGCGTAGTTTTTCTCGTCCTCCCAGTCATCCAGCAGATTGTAATAGGCGAGCAGCACGTTCATGTCTGCGCAGTATTTTGTGTATTTGTTCCGCAGGCATTTATGTTTTTTGCCGGGATGAAGAAAGCAGTAATGCTCCTCTTCTTTTGTCTCACATTCATAAAGCCCGGTCAGCAGGATGGAAAGAAATGTCATATCAAACGTCAGCATCGCCTGACCCTTTTTTCCATACGCCTCTTTGATATCCTGACACAGACCGCAGTAGTATGCCTGATATTTGTTGTAATCTTTGACTTTCAGGTCATCCTTTCGGATGGTCACATAACCAAACATGAATCGCACTGCTCCTTTTTATCAGGTGTTTTTGATGAATTTTGTTCCGCATTTCGGGCAGCGGATCTCGATGTGGCCTTTTCCTTTCGGCACACGCACCTGCTGATGGCAGGACGGGCAGCGGAAGTAGCAGTGCTCTTTATCCTTGAATGCACGGGTTCCGCCTCGGAAGAATCCGACGACGCGGTTTTTCAGTTCCAGGAATTTCTGGTTTTCCGCATACCGTTTGGAATGGTTCTTGGACATGATGCGCACATCCGCCCAGACGATCAGGACGAGTGCCAGGGTGTAGATAAGGGAGCTCCGTACAACCGCTCCGAAAATCATCATGGCAACTGCCGCCCACATCATAAAATTGCCCAGCTGATCGATGCCGTAGCGGCCGTACATCAGGCGGGAAAGTTTTTCTTTCAGTTTATCCATTTTGTTCTCGTTTCTCCTTTTTCAAAGTATATGCCAATACTCTATCCCTTTTGAGGGAAAAAAGCAATCGAAAGCGCCATTAATTTTTTCTAAAAAATTCTTAAAACTTGCGGTGGATGTTTCTTTTCAACTGTGCTACACTTGGTTATGTTTCTTTATATTTTATTTTCAGTAAACGATCGGAGATTTTTATGAAACGACTCAAACAGATCGGCGCCCTTCTCTCCATCGCGGTCCTGATCGGATTCGGGCTTGGCGCCATGATTTTTGCGTTTATCGACACGCCGTTTGCACACAAGGCGCTGACGGTCTGCCTCTACTGTGCAATTACCGCACCAGTGCTCATCTATGCCATGATGCTGGTTGCCAAGGTTCTGTCGCACCGCGATGAGAACGACAAATCAGACAAAGGAGAAAAACAGTCATGATTGATACCATTATTTTTGATGTAGGCCGCGTACTCGTCAACTGGGACTACGAGTCCTATCTGAAACGCTTTGCTTTCGGTCCGGAAAAGACGAAAGCAATCGCCGCCGCAACCTTCGAAGGCCCTTACTGGCGCCAGTTCGACCGCGGAATTCTCGCGCCGGAGGAGATTGTAAAAGGATTCTGCTCCCTCGCCCCGGAATACACCGAAGAAATCAAAGAGGTTTTCGCCCACTGCGAGGAAACCATCACCCCGCTGCCGTATGCAGAAAGCTGGGTACGCTCCTTAAAAGAAAAAGGCTACCGCCTCTACATCCTCTCCAACTACTCCGGAGACCTCTTCGAGCGCACCAAAGAGAAAATGCCCTTCCTCCCCTACATGGACGGAACCCTCTTCTCCTACACCTGCCATTTAACAAAACCGGAACCGGAGATCTACCAGCACCTGATCCAGAAATTCTCCCTCACCCCGGACCGCTGCGTATTCCTCGACGACACCAAAGCAAACGTCGAGGCCGCAGAGCAGGCAGGGATTCATGGAATTCATTTTACGGGATATGAAGATGGCGTGTCACAGTTGAAAAAACTGGGCGTTCTTTAAAAAACAGGCTGCCGCATTCATGCGTCAGCCTGTTTTTTTAGTATTAACTTACGCTTTCGCCGCCTCTTCCATCAGCCGCAGCATCAGTCCGACGCTGCCGACGTTATATCCGGCATAAGCGCGTCCGCCGATGTTTCCCGGCAATGCGAGTATCAGCAGTGGGAGTTTTTCTGCGTCGATTCCCATTTTTTCGGCGATCGCCGGGGCGTCGTCGGATGGGTCGAGGTAGAGGGACATATTGTGGATTGCTGCGCGGGCTTTCTGGAAAGTCGTGTTTTCCAGGTCGGCTTTCGTGCGGAGCACGGCTGCCATGGCAGCGTCTTTTGCGTTCCACTTCTCTGCGATTTCGATCAGCTCATTCAGAACATGCTCGGTCGGCTCCTCTCCGGTTCCGAGGAAGGCCAGAAGGATCGGGCCGTCTTTGGTGAGATCGTTCAGGGTATGCGCCTTTCCATCCAGATCCTCCAGCGTGATCTCCGGCAGTTCGATGTGCTCTAACAGCTCATCCAGCTCTTTTTTCACGGCTTCCAGATAAATCTCTTTTGCTTCTCCCGCCTTCAGTTCAAACACGCGGTATGCAGCATGCTGGTCACCGTTCGGCATACGCATACTTGTAATCAGACGATAGCAGCCCGGCTCCAGGGTCAGAGCCAGTGTTTTGCCATTGAATGCGGTTTCTTCGTAATTCAGCGTCTCAAACACTGTTCCGTTCCACTTTCCGATGGTCCACGTCTGATAATACTTCCATGCGCTTCCATCCTCCGCATTCAGTGTCAGAACCGCACTTTCCGTTTCATCCTTCAAAACAGCAGCTTCTGTTTCCACACTGTGGAATGCCCCATCACGGTAATACTCCGGCTCCAGGGTCACCGGATTCAGTCTTGCCGCTACATTGAGACTCCGGCAGATTGCCACAAACAGAATCTTCTGCGCCAGAGGACTTCCCTGTTTCATCGTAAGGACGCCGACCGGTGTTGCCATGATCGTGTCATACTCTTCTTCTGCATGGAAGGTAATATTCTTCTTAAGATAATCCAGAATCCGTTCCGGCTGCTCCACAAAGCTACGTTTTGTCTCCTCTTCAAAAAATCCGCGGATCATGCTCCGATACGGCGTCAGCTCCTCGAGGAAAATACGCGGGCAAAGAAGATCCTTCCTGAAAATCTCCTCCGGCAGATCCCCCTGCTCGCAGTCGAGATGATCCTCTAAAACGGATGCCTTCAAGTCCTTCGCATCCTTTAAAGCCAGCGAAAACAGCAGCTTCTTCCGGTTCGGATTTTCATCTTTGGAAAGGAATGTATAAACCTCCTCAAAATTCTCTCCTGCCCGGTGGAAAATCTCTTCCGCTTCCGGATACGCAGCAGCCTTTTTCTCATCAAAGCATGCTGCAAACCGTGCCTTCCGAAGCCGTTCCGCCTCTGCCATCCGTGCCGCATTGCGCTCCTTCTGCTCCTTTGTGGCAACGACATTCCGTACCGGCACCTCCTTCGGTGCCCGGATTTCCAGCGTCTGCCACCTGTCATCCGCTTCCGGAACCGCCTCTTCACGAAGCACCAGTTCCAGCGAATCCTCCTCCTCAATCCGCATCATTGCCTCTGCCCGGCGTATTCCGTCAAATGCCCGTACCCGGATATCGCCAAGGCCAAGTGTCATCCGAACTTCTCCGTCCGCATCCGCAATCATCACTGCAGCCGGGAAAAACTCTGCCATATTCAGGATTTCAACCGCAATATGCGCTCCTGCAGCCGGTTTTCCATTCTCATCCTTCACAAGAATCTTCACCAGCTTCGTTCTGCCATAAAAATCTGTATGGTTAAAGTAGTACAGCGCTCCTTCTTTTCCAAGATACTCCTCGTTACTTTCCTTCACATAATCCGAGAAGTTCCGCGTATGAATCAGAATTGCCCGATTCGCCGGACCCGAGAACCAGCCGGTATCCAGCACTTCTTCCGGCTCACAGGCACCGAGAAAATGCCACTCGCCGTCCACAAACACCTCAACCCACGCATGATTGTCATCACAGTGCGCCCATCTTGGTGTATAGACCTGCCGCGCCGCAATACCGACACTCCGATACGCCGTAACTGCAAACGTTGACTCCTCGCCGCAGCGTCCCTTTCCGCTCCGATACATCGTCATCGGAGATGCCGTTCTGCTGTCCGTCGCCTCATACGTTGCATGCTCCGCACACCAGTAATTAATCTCCAGAATTGCCTCCCAAAGACTCATTCCGGCTACACGCCCCATAATCTGCTCGTAAAAAAACGGTCTGCAGTCCGTAATATCCTCGGAATTGATCCGGTCATACAGCACATAATTTACAAACACATCCTCCGGCAGTTCCTTACACCATGCCACCTTCTCCCGCAGCATCAGCGCATGCTTCACGTACGAAAGAAAAAGGTTAAATCCATATTCTCCCGCATCCCTTACCGGCATCGTACCATACAGAAACTTCATCAGCACAACCTCTTCTTCACTGCACTGTTTCAATTTTTCTTCGATAACAGGCATCACCGGAGCCAGAAGCTCTCTCCGTCCCTCAAATTTTTCCGTTGCATATTTTTTCAAATTTTCTGAGATCATGATTCTATCTATCCCTTTCTCTTTTTTCCTATCCGTCTCCACAACGTACATCCGCCCACCGGCGGCAGACGCCATGTGAAAAAGGATTCCTTGCGATTTTTCAGGAACACCGGAGCGAGGAGCCTTTTCACATACCGGCTGTGGGTCACTACGCTACATATTTTTCTTTATAAATGAAAGTAATTCTCCGCTGGGATCGCATTTATACTCCCAGAACATAATGCCCCCCATGCCCTTTTCTTTCAGGTACGCAATTTTCACCCCAAGTGACTCGCAGTCCTCATAGCTGATAAATGTTTCCCCGTCAAACAGATACGGAACCTTTGCCTGCTCATCCCAATACCGGATAAATCCCCTCTTTCCGATCCAGCTCTCTTTGAGCTCGCCATAGTCACCGCCATATCCTCCGACCGTCTCTGCTTCCATTCCAAGCCCGTTGCGGCATCCGGCGCCTTTTACTCCATCCCATTTTCTGGAATAAAACGGTACGCCAAGAATCAGCTTCTCCATTGGAACGCCTGCATTTACAAAACCGTTCACTGCCTTCTGCACACATGCATCAAACAAATTTCCCTCACTGTGATACAGCGCCGCATGATGTCCCGTCACCTTCTGGAAACCGCCCTGCAGATCATACGTCATCAGCTGCACATAATCCAGATACCGGGAGGCCTCCTTCATATCTGTCTGCAGTGCAAAGTAAACATCTCCGCCGACTGCTGTCGTTACAAGCATGCCTTCTCTGTACGCGTCCAGTGTCTTCCGAAGCTCCGCCAGAAGCAGCGTATAATTCTCTTTATCCGATCTGTCCGACGCAATTCCTGCCAGCGATGTGCCCGGATACTCCCAGTCAATGTCAATGCCGTCCAGACCATACTCCTTCACAATTGCAAGTGCACTCGCAGCAAACCGCTCTCTTCCCTCTTTTGTTCTTGCAGCCTGGGAAAAGCCGTCTGCTCCCCAGCCGCCTACGGACAATACAATCTTCAGCTCCGGGTTGCTTTTCCGAATGGATACTATTCCATCCCGTGCATCCTTTGCATCCCATACAACTTCTCCGTCCCGGATCAGACCAAATGCAATATTGATCACGGTAAGTGCCCGCACATCCTCTTCTCGCATATGATTTAAGTCCGCCGTATTTACATAGCCAATTATTCTCTTCATCTCATAAGCTCCTCTGTCCGAATCGTTTTACTCATTAAAGGTTACGACTTCCCCGTGTCCCAGATTGTAGGTGATCTCATCCTCAAGCTCTACCTTCACAACCGTTGCAAACGGATGAATACTCATCTCTCCGGCCCAGATCCAGAGCGTTCCCGGAATACCGCTCCATGGAAGTGAACCTGTGTAGGAGAACCGGAGCTCCTCTCCCGTATGCAGAACCGTCACCCTTTTTACCGGTGTTTTAATGCCTTTCACACACAGTGTCTCCTGCGGCTTATCATAGACGAAAAGATACATCGTCTTCTTATCCGCCGAAATCGTGCTTCCGCCGAGGAAATGATTGTAATCCAGTCCTTTTTCTGTTCCAAATACCGCTTCCTTATGGTCATGAATCCATCCGCCCAGATCCAGAAGAACTTTCTCCTGGCGTTCATCCAGCGTTCCGTCCTCCTTCGGTCCGATATCCAGCAGCATTCTTCCGCCGAGGGTAATACAGTCACAGAACATGCGCACAATCTGACCGCTGCTCTTGTAATCATTGTCCGATGGACGATATCCCCAGGAATCGTTGATTGTCGTACAGAATTCCCACTCGCCTTTCGGTCCGTACAGCGGGATTCCCTGCTCCGGTGTCTCATAATCTCCATAGCCCTGCATTCTCGAATTCAATACAACGTTCGGATTCAGGGTATGCAGATATTCCCTGAATTCCGGCATCTTCCACTGTGCCGCGCTCCGTTCCCAGTCACCATCAAACCATAAAAGGTCCACCGTTCCGTAATTCGACATCAGTTCTTTTAGCTGATGGTTGTTGAATTCCAGAAACTCCTGCCATTTCTCCGGCTCCTCCTCTTTTCCGGCCGGGGAACCATAGATATCGTTCAAACAGTCTTCTTTTTTCATTCCTTCCGGGTAAACCGTGCGATACCGCGGATCCGACCAGTCGATCAGTGAATAATAAAGACCGACCTTCAGACCTGCCTCACGCATGGCAGCTGTATACTCTTTTACCAGGTCGCGCGCTGCCGGTGTTTTCTTCACAACACTTAAATCACTGTATCCGGTATCAAACAGTGCCACGCCGTCATGGTGCTTCGCTGTCATAACCACGTACTGCGCACCTGCTTTTTGAAACAGCTCCGCCCATTTTTTCGCATCAAACTTCGATGCTGTAAAGCCTTCACACTGTTTCATGTAATCTTCATAAGAAATATTTCCGTTGTGGAACGACCATGACTCTGACACATCACCCACCGCATAAATCCCATAATGGATAAAAATGCCCAGCTTCGCGTTCCGAAACCAGTCCTGCATCATCTCTTCCAGCTCCTCCTTTTTTTGTACTCCCGGATTAAAAGACTCCGGGCATAGCTTTTTTATCCGATCTAATTACCCCTTTATTGTTTCTTCCCATTATATCAGTTCTTGCCCAAAAAGAAAGGCATATTACCGTTTTACACTGTAATATGCCTTTTTTCACGCCACAGGAAATATCGTTACCTTTTCCTGTTTATTTCGCGATTTCCTCGATACCCTGAGTTGCTACCCAGTCCTCAAGTCCCAGAGAGTACATACCATCTACATAAGCCTGCCAGTCAGCATCGTTGTCAATGTCAAGCTCGCCGCATACGAACTGCGCCTGCTGCTGCTCAAAGAAATCTTTGATTGCTGTGTTCGTATCAGAGAAGGTATCAATTTTATCCAAGTCAATCCAGTAGGACGGAATAATTTCTTTGGTCAGATTTGCCTCATAAGCTTCCTCTGTTGCTTTTTTCTCATCATACATCGGATGCTCTTCTACAAACTCGAAGTCTACCGGCAGATATTTCGGCAGAGACTGCGGCCACAGATTGCCCCAGGAATATTTTTCCTGATCTTCCTCAGACAGTGTGGTGGTGTCAATCGCATGGTATCCGTCATCCTCTTTGTTTACAATCACACCAACCGGTCCTCTGTTGCAGCCGATGCCGTTCTCCAGTGCGAATGCATTGTCAAACCAGCGGCAGATGATTTCCGGATGCTCTGCCTTGTTTGTGATGACAGCCTGGGTTCTGTATACGCTGAAGCCTTCCGTATCGCGCAGCCAGATTCCGTCTTTGTCTGTGTTCAGAACAGGCATGGAGTCGAAATCGCCTCTTTCCTCTGCAGCCGGGATTCCGGTAAACTCGTTGCTTCCGTATGCGATGGAAACGCCGTACAGGTCCTGATTTCCTTTACCTTCCCATGTGGAGCTGTCCTGTGTGTAAAGCTCTACGTCTACGAGTCCTTCTGCATACAGTTTGTGGAACCAGGAAAGGAACTCACGGTATGTATCGCTGACACCGCCGTAAACAACCTTTTCATTCTGGATTGCAATACCAAGTTTGTTCATCGGAAGTCCGAAGTAACCGGCCATAGCCTCGATATGTTTGTTGTTCGGGTCGGTAGAGAACGGGATTTCATCGGAAGCGTCACCGTTGCCGTTTGCATCCTGCTCTTTGAAGGCTTTCAAGACTGCCTCAAACTCGTCTGTAGTGGTCGGCATGCTCATGCCAACATTCTCCAGCCATTTCGTATTGATGTATGGGCTGTATCCAACGGTTGTATCGGTACATACGTACGGAATTGTGTAGATGTGTCCGTCCGGTGCTGTCATTTTTTCTCTTACACCCGGCAGATCCAGGATCGCAGAAATGTTCGGGCAATATTTCTCAAAATAATCTTCCAGCGGAATGAATACGCCCTGGTTTACACCATAGGTGAGGATTGCATTATCGCTTAAGGTCCATCCGCCGATCACATCCGCGTAATCTCCGGAGTTCAGATCCAGATTCAGTCTCTCCGTTGCTGTTTCGTATGGATAAATTTTCAGGTCAACGTCTACATTGGTCTGTTTTTTGAACTCATCGAGCATGATAAACTCGCCGGATTCGCTGGAATCATCGCAGAAGATGGAGAAGGTGTAATCTCCCTCGTCTACCAGCGGAAGACCTTCCTGATACATAATGCCGTTTACTTTTCCGTCCTCATCCACGGTGTCGTTTGCTGCGGATGCTGCGGATGCTGCAGAAGCACTCTTTGCCGAGCTGCTTCCATTATCACTTCCACATCCGGTAAACATAGATGCCACCATTACTGCAGTTAAAACTGCTGCGACTGCTTTTCTTTTCATGATTTTTCCCTCCTGTGTTGTTCCGGCGGCATTTTCCCGCCGGAAGCGCTTTTGCCTGTCCGTTGTCCGGACTCTTTATTTACATACCGCCGTTTCCCGTGCGGCAGATAAATCGTTAAAAAAACTTCTTCTTGTAAATCAACCCTTCATGGATCCGATCATAACACCCTTTACAAAGTGCTTCTGCACCAGTGGGTACATAACCAGAACCGGGATACTGCTGATGATGATCAGCGAGTATTTCATAACGTCGATCAGCTGCTGTTTTTCCTGCAGTGCTGCTCTTGCTGCCGCAGTTGTTGCTGTCTGGGACAGCGCGGTCTGGTTCGTGATCAGGATGTTACGCAGAACCAGCTGCAACGGATACTTTGCTTTGTCCGAAATATAAACGAGTGCTGAGAAGTATGAGTTCCAGTGACCGACACCATAGTACAGAACCAGAATTGCGATGATCGCTTTGGAAAGCGGAAGTGCAATCTGGAAAAAGAATCTCGCCTGGGTGCAGCCGTCAATTTCAGCTGCCTCATACAGCTCTTCCGAAATGTTCGACTTGAAGAAGGTTCTTGCCACGATCATGTTGTATACGCTTAAGCATCCCGGAAGAATCAGTGCCCAGATCGTGTTCAGCATCTGCAGTCTCTGAATAACCAGATAGGTAGGGATCAGACCGCCGCCGAAGAACATGGTGATCAGGTAAAAAATGGTGATCGGTTTCTTTCCGGAGAAATTGCTTCTGGAAAGTGCATATGATGTCGGAAGCGTTACGATCAGGTTGACCATGACACCGCAGAAGGTGATGATCAGGGAGTTTAAAAAGCCTCTCATAACCTGGTCGTTTTTAAATACTTCTGCGTAGCCCTTCAGGGTAAATCCGATCGGGTGAAGCAGTACTTTACCACTCGATACGGCGCTTGGCGCACTGATGGATGAAATGATAACCCAGTACAGCGGATATGCCACAACAAACAGAACCAGCGTCAGGATAATGAAGCAGGCTGCGTCAAAAACGACGTCCTCTTTGCAGCGTTTTATTTTCTTTTTTGTCACTGCGGTATTTTCTTTACTCATGTTTTTGTTTCCTCCTACCACAGGCTGTTGCCCGAAAGTTTATCAGATATCGTATTGACAATGATCAGCATAACCATGTTTACGATGGTGTTGAACAGACCGATTGCTGAAGAATACGACATATCGTTGTTGATCAGACCGACCTTATAGACGTAGGTGGAAATGATCTCGGATACACTGGCATTCAGGTTGTTCTGCAGAAGGAAGGCTTTTTCAAAGCCGACGGAAAGAATGCTTCCGCAGTTCATAATCAGAAGAATGGTCGCGGTCGGCATGATCAGCGGAAGGTCGATGTGACGGATCAGCTGTAATTTCGTCGCGCCGTCTACCTTTGCCGCTTCATGCAGCTCCGGGCTGATGCCGGCGAGTGCTGCGAAGTAGATAACAGAGCTCCATCCTGTACTCTGCCATACGCCGGTCCACACATAAATGTGTCTCCAGTACGCTTTCTTCGCCATGAAGTTGACCGCCGGAATTCCGATTGCTTCCAGTACGTGGTTGATAACACCGACGGACGGAGACAGGAACAGAATGATCATACCGCACATAACTACGGTAGAAATGAAGTTCGGCGCGTAGGTGACGGTCTGGATCACTTTCCGGTATCTCTTATGGCGGAAGGAGTTCAGCATCAGTGCCAGGATGATCGGAATCGGGAATGATACGACCAGTCCGTACAGACTCAGGATCAACGTGTTCTTGATGGTGGATGCAAAGTATGGAGAGTTGAAGAATCTCTCAAAGTAGTACATGCCTACCCACGGGCTCTTAGTGATTCCGGCCGTCGCATTGAAGCGGCGGAACGCGATCTGTACACCATACATCGGAATGTAGCTGAAGATGAATGTCAGGATCACGCCCGGAACACAGAAAAGCCAAAGCGAGATGTCTCTCTTAAAGGCGCGGATGGTACGGCCTTTTTTCTTTGCTTTTGTTGGTTTCTCTTTCATTTCTCTCTTTCCTCCCTTTTAAAGGTTTCGTGTTTTCCTTGATTGTCGCATTTCCGGTCGTAAACATTTTGAACATTTTGCTTTCGCATCATCCTCGCGTGTTCCTTCTTTTTTGTGCAACTGCTACAATCAAATCTGTGATTTAAGATTTATCCAACACTGTTTTGTTGAATTTATTTTACCTTTTGTTACCTTATTTGTCAAGCATTAATTGAACATATATACCAGTTTGTTACTTTTACGCAATTTAAGCAGGCGTTTTTTAGGCACTTTTCCTATATTTCGACGCGTTTTTCGGTTTTTCTGTCCCTTGCGGCCGTGATCCATGTTATCTTTTTTCGTATTTTCGTCCATTTCAAAGAAACAAAAAGGGAGAAAATACGTCGTTTTGTTTCGCAACATATTTTCTCCCTTTGTTCAGTTTTATTACTTTTTATATTATCTTCCGTCAAGCCTTACATTTCAGTTACATTTCCGCTCCACCATTTCTCTGCTCCATCCTCGAGCATCAGCTCATAGTCATGGCAGATCACTTCCGGTTTTCCCGGAATCTGGACAAAGTTCATCTCCTCTTTGGAAAGCTGGAACGAAACTTCTTTTTTCTCACCCGGTGCAAGAGAAATTCTGGTAAAAGCTTTCAGCTCTTTGATTCTCGCTACCACACCGCCGGAACGTTTCCGCACATACAGACACGGAACGGAGGTTCCTGCCATGGCACCGGTGTTCTCTACGGTAAACGAAACGGCAGCACCGTTTTCTTCTTTGTTCACGGAAACATCGCTGCACGCAAACGTCGTGTAGGATTTTCCCTCACCGAACGTATGCAGCGGCTGGCTCGTCATATCGCAGTATGCCGGAACGACGGAGGTACGGTAATTGTAGCACACCGGAATCTGACCGGCGTGGCGCGGCATGGATACCGGGAGACGGCCGGACGGATTCGTGGTTCCGTAGAGCATCTCTGCAACGGCCTTGCCGCCCATCGGACCCGGATAAAACGCATACAGAAGGGCATTCGAAGCATTTTCGATATCCTCGATGCAGTATGCTCTTCCTGCGATCACAACGGTTACCATCGGCTTGCCAAGGCGGGCAAGCTCTGCAACCAGTTCTTCCTGTGCTGCCGGGATGTGAACCTTTGCGGTGTCCATTCCCTCGCCGCAGTCCATCGAACGGCTGCCGGTTCCCTTGGATGCTGCACCGTTTGCATCGAACACAGCTCCGCCGAAACGGGAAGAAGAACCGCCGACAACAGCTACGATCACATCGCTCTTTGCTGCAAGTGCCAGTGCTTTTGCTTTCTCGTCCTCGTCAGCCTCTGAAAATTCACTTCCCATTGCATAGGAAACTTCCACGCCCTCCGGTGCTTCCTGTTTCATGCCCTGAAGGACGGTGACGCACTCGCTTTCCGGAACCGGCGGGGTGTAGTCGCCGAGCATGCAATAACGGTCTGCTGCGTGATAGCCGATCACAGCTACTTTTTTGTACTTCTTAGCAAGCGGCAGCACACTCTCCTCGTTTTTCAGAAGAACAGCGGACTCCCGTGCCAGGGAAAGAGATACTTCCGGGATCCCGGCTTCTTCCGGGGTGAGCATGTTTTCTTCCATATAAGGATGTTCAAACAGACCCTTTTCAAATTTCAGCTTCAGAACTTTGAGAACAGACTCGTCGATCTCGCTCTCATCGAGAAGTCCCTGCTCTACGGCCTCGCCGAGACGGCTGAACGCTTCATCCCAGAGGCTCACATCCACACCGGCTTTTCTCGCTGCAACGCCTGCATGCAGAGTATCACCCTCGGTATTCTTAAGGAAATCTACAGCCAAACCATCTGCCATCACAATGCCGTCAAAGCCCATTTCACCGCGCAGAACATCGCGGAGCAGCCATGCGTTTCTGTGGCAGTACACGCCGTCGATCTCGTTGTATGCCGCCATGATGCCTTCCACGCCTGCTTCACAGCACGCTTTTGCCGATGGAAAATGGATTTCCCGCAGCTCCCGCTCGCCGATTCTTGCAGCACTCGCGTTCACACCTCCGGTTGTCTCGCCCTGTGCGCAGAAGTGTTTTGCCACACTGCCGACACCGGTGGACTGCATACCGGTGACTGCCGCTTTTGCCATGGATGCGGCAAGGCACGGGTCTTCAGAGTAGCACTCCTCACTTCTTCCCCATCTCGGGTCGCGCGCCATATCGAGCGCCGACATCAGCGCCAGATCCACATGACCGCTCTTTAACTGTTTTCCGCATGCCTTGTAGCCTTCGGAAAGAAGTTCCGGGTCGAATGTTGCGCCTGCTGCCAGGTTGACCGGAAGCAGACCGCCGCCGAGCGCCTGATGGCCGTGCGGGCACTCGGTGCTCATCATCATCGGGATGCCGAGGCGGGAATGATCGATCACATATTTCTGTACTATATTATAGGCTTTTGCGGAAAGTTCCAGCACAATGCCGGTCTTCTCATCTTTATCTGCCCACGGATCGGCACGGTACAGGCCGTACAGGACGCCAAGCCCTCCCATGCGCTCTACTTCCTCTTTAAATTCCTCTGTCAGTGTAAACTCCTCACCCTGTCTCTCGTAAATCCGGAATCCGTACAGACGCTGATTTAACTGTCCTACTTTTTCCTGCAGCGTCATTTTTCCGAGCAGGTCTTTTGCGCGCTCTTCCGGGGAAAGGGCCGCATTCTGATATGCTTCCATTGTTTTTGTTTCCTCCTTGTCCTTCTCCTTATTTCAAGTGGCTTTATTGTACCGCATTCTTTTCATTTTGTCCACAGTAAGTTATCTTTCGTTCATTTTTGTTCATTTTAATGTTGAATTTTATTACTTCTGGTGTTATGATACCTTTTGTCGACACGTTTTCCGCGTGTTTTCTAAAAAAGCTTAACAGTAAATATTTGAAAGGGAGATTTTTACTATGAGTACAAACATCACAATTCCGGTTCCGGCAGTCCCGTTCGCACCGCCGGTTTACACCTGCCACCGCGCAAAAAAGCCGTTCGAGTTAGACGGAAACATCAACAAACCATTCTGGGAAGATGCCCCGTATACCGACGAATTTCTCGATATCGAAGGAAGCCACATGCCGCTTCCGCGCTTTGTCACCCGTGCAAAAATGCTCTGGGATGACGAGAACCTTTACGTAGCAGCCGTGCTTGACGGCGATGAAATCTGGGGACACCAGACCGAGCGCGACTCCGTCATTTTCCTCGACAACGATTTTGAAATCTTCGTTGACCCGGATTCTGATACGTACCATTACTATGAGTTCGAAATGAACGTTCTGAACACGGTATGGGATCTGTTTCTTTCCGAGCCATACCGTGACGGCGGAAGCGGCCTCAATGGCTACGACATGCACGGTCTGCGCACCGCTGTTCATGTAGATGGCTCCATCAACGATCCATCCGCAGAAAACAAGTGCTGGAGCGTTGAGGTTGTCATTCCGTTCGCTGCTCTCTATGAGTATCAGAAAGAACGCCGCGCACCGAAAAACGGAGAATTCTACCGTATGAACTTCTCCCGTGTTCAGTGGAAAGTGGACATCAAGGACAACACTTATGTAAAACGTACCAATGAAGCCGGAAACGTTCTCCCGGAGGACAACTGGGTATGGGCTCCGACCGGTGTCATCAACATTCATTACCCGGAACTCTGGTCTTTCGTTTTCTTCTCTGACGACCGCGACGACGCACCGTGTGACATCACGATTCCGGAGGACGAATACCGCAAATGGGAACTCCGCAAGCTGTATTACGCAGAAAACATTCTGTTTGAGACAACCGGTTCCTACAGCGACAGTCTTACCGTCTTACAGGAGACCCTTGCCGCTTACGCTCCAAATGACTTCAACAAAACCGTCAAAGCTCTTGACTACACCATTGAGACCACAAGCCACTCTTACCTGATCACCTGCCCGAGTGCCGACGGAGCACATTTACTCCTTCTGTCTTCCAATGGAAAGGTTGAAAAAGTTACACGTTAAGTGTATAATATGTGTTAGCACTCAAAATTTGTAACAGGATCGGTTTAAACTATGAAAAAAGTAACGTTACAGGAAATCGCGAACTCCCTGGGCATCTCCCGGACTACGGTCTGGAAGGTGTTCAGCGGACACGAAGGCGTCTCCGATTCCCTGCGCACCAAGGTCATCGCCAAAGCCCAGGAACTCGGCTATGCCATCCCGGAGGATTTTCAGTATCCGCAGAGCGCAGAGGAGACCACGCCGGTCAACATTGCAGTTGCCGTCTGCAGACCGGAAACCTCACTTTTCTGGATGACCATCATCCACCAAATTGCAAAAGTATTTTCGACACACAATGTCAATCTCGTTTACACGTATCTTCCGACTTCGGCGGATAAAACGTATTTTCTCCCGCCGACTCTTACAAACGGAAATGTTCACGGCATCATCGTTCTGAATGTGTACAACGAGCGTCTTCTGCGCCTGCTCGCAGAGACACAGATTCCGAAAGTGTTCCTGGACACTTCCTCTCTTGTTGCCCCGGATGAGCTGAACGGCGACCTGCTTCTCATGGAGAGCCGCACCAGTGTCCGCCGCATCACCTGCCATCTGCTCGAGCAGGGACGCACCCTTCCGGGCTTCATCGGTGATATCAGCTACGCACAGTCCAACCGCGAACGATATGAAGGTTTCTGCCAGGCTCTGGCGGATGCCGGTAAAAAGGTGGATTCTTCTCTCTGCCTGACGACACCGCTCGGCATCGATACGTACCGTGAAGAAATCGATACCTTCCTTTCTTCCCTGTCCCGCATGCCGGACGCTTTCGTCTGCGCCAGCGACTACGTTGCCTGCATTCTGATGCAGCTTCTCGAAAAACGGGGCTTACGCGTACCGGAGGACGTTGCAGTATCCGGCTTCGACAACAATACAGAGGATCTTCTGGCAGAACATCTGACGACCGTTCAGGTCTTCAACGAAGAACTCGGCGCACGTCTGGCACTCCAGATTCTGTACCGGATCAAATATCCGAACACGCCGCATGAAATTACGTATCTCGGCACCAACGTGCTGTACCGCGATTCCACCGGTGACTGATTTTATTTTTCATCTGTTTTCAAAAAAGACACCGTCTTCCCTTCCGGGACACGGTGTCTTTTTCTGTTGCTCGGCATATCAACAATTGGTCCAGTGGACCAATTGTGATTTCTATATTTTATTTCTGTTTTCTTACTTCGCGGTGCGGATGCGGATCGTACGGATCTCATACGGCTTGATCGTAAGCTCAATCTCGTTCTCCTTCACACCAAGCGCGCCCTCGATCGGGTTCTCGAGAAGGTCGGTCTCCTCAGCGGATGCAATTGCCTCTGCGCAGTGCAGGGTCACTTTCGTTCTTGCATTCTCCACCTCGTACAGACGAACGATTACGCCGTCGCCGTCCTCTGCCTTCTTCACAGTCTCAAGCACTACGTCGCGTTTGTCTACAGACAGGAATTCCATGCGGTCTTTCTCTGCTGCACCTGCAACTGCTTTTGCCGGTACGTTCAGGTTCAGAGCTTCCTGCTCGGTGCCTGCCTCACGCCATGTTCCTGCGTGCGGATACAGAGAGTAAGTAAAGAAATGCTCTTCCTGGTCTGCGGTCAGGTTCGGCTCAGTTCCGGATTTGATCAGAGTCTGCGTCATCACACGGTTCTTCATGGAATAGCCGTACTTGCAGTCGTTCATCAGGCTGACGCCGTAGCTTCCCTCTGAGATATCAGCCCATTTGTGGCCGCATACTTCGAATCTTGCCTGATCCCAGCTTGTGTTGGTGTGCAGTTTTCTTGTCACATTACCGAACTGGATATCGAAAGTTGCCTCGTCGCTGTGAACGTCTACCGGGAAGTGAACTTTCAGTACATGCTCGGCGAACTTCCAGTCAACGTAGGTTTCGAAGTCGATTCTGCGGTCTTTTGCATAGAAATGGATCTGCTGGCGGATGACGGTGTCCATCACTTCGCGCTCAATTTCCAGTGTTGCGCGGACCGGACCGTTTTCTGTCCACTCCATGCGGCGTACACCCTCCACCTTCCAGGATTTCTCGGTATGGAAGATATCCAGGTTCCATGCGCTGTACTGCAGAGGTTTGTCCTCATAGATACGCAGCTCGTTGCCGGTTGTTCCGCTCTGAAGCACTTCGCGGTCATTCTCTTTATCAAACAAGGAAGTGAATTCACCGTTTGCATCGATCTGGATCGTGTAGAACGGAGTCTCAAGGGTATAGCCCTCTCCAGCTTCTGTTACAGCAAATGGCGTTTCCGCAGCGGCTCCGCTCGTCGGGCGCAGAACCTGATATCCTTTGGACGGCAGGTTTTCTGCATAGACAATGGCTCCGTCTTTCGTCTGCTGTACCGGATATACGGTGGTTCCGTCGGTCATGGCTTCTGCCGCGGTCTCACCGAGTACAACAACGTCGTTTCTTCTGTGGCCGAGAGTGTTCCATACGGTCACGCTCTCGTCTTTTGTTCCGCAGAGTGCTTCCATGCGCTCGCCGATCAGTTTTGCTGATGTCTCCGCAATCTCTGCATATTCTTTCTTCGTCTGCTCATATACCTCATGGATCGAGGAGCCCGGCAGAATATCGTGGAACTGGTTGGTCAGGATCATCTCCCACATGCGGTTCAGTTCTTCGGTCGGGTATGCTTTTCCGGCGTTTTCGGCCAGAACGGACAGAAGCTCTAATTCCATCATCGCGTACTCGCTCTTACGGTTGCCGCGTTTGTTGCGTGCCATCGAGGTGTATGTTCCGCGGTGGAACTCAAAATACAGTTCGCCGATCCAGGTTGGGAGGCGTTTGCTGTCTTTTACCTTCTCATGCAGCTCGTCGAAATACGTTCTCGCAAATGCCTGGCGTACTTTCGGCACACCTTTGATGCCTTTTTCCATACGTTTGGATGTCTCCAGCATTCTTCTGGTCGGGCCGCCGCCGCCGTCTCCGTAGCCGTAGCTGATCAGGATATCGTTGTTGATGTCCTTGTTCTGGTAGCGGTCCCATCCGCCCATGATGGCATCCGGGTGCAGCATTCCGTTGTATGTGGTAAAGAAGCTCGTCTCCGGCTGTCCGACGCCGAGCGTTGTGATCATATGAGTGAATACTTCACTTCCGTCGATGCCTTCCCAGTTCATCGTATCGTACGGCACTTTGTTGAACTCGTTCCATGCCAGTTTGGTCGTCATGAAGTAGTCAATTCCGCATTTTTTCAGAATCTGCGGCATCGCTGCGCTGTATCCGAAGACATCCGGCAGCCACAGGATCTTGTTGTCCACGCCAAACTCTTCTTTGAAAAAGCGTTTTCCGAACAGGAACTGGCGCACGAGGGACTCTCCTGAAGTCAGGTTGCAGTCTGCCTCAACCCACATGCCGCCTTCCGGCTCCCAGCGTCCTTCTTTGACTCTCTGGCGGATTTTCTCGTACACTTCCGGGTGTCTTTCTTTGACAAAGCTGTAGAGCTTCGGCTGGCTCGACATGAAGTGATAGTTCGGATACTCCTCCATCAGTTTTAATACCGTTGCAAAGCTTCGGCAGGATTTCTGGCGAACCTGGTCAATCGTCCACAGCCATGCCACATCAATGTGGGTGTGGCCGATGCACGTTGCCACAACTTCGTCCCAGCCGCCCATTTTTTCATAGATCTCTTCCTGGATGCATTTTTCTGCCTCTTCGATGGAAGCGTAGAACTCTTTACTGTACGGCTTGCGCAGGTCCAGCAGATTGATCGTGTTGGTCAGTGCGGTTTCGAGATCCAGACGCGTTTTATTATCCTCGTCCATACGGTTCAGGCCCTGCATCGGAACGATAAGGTCGTAATAGATCTCCTCGATTTTCGCATCATGCTCCTCAAGGTCTGCCAGCAGACGGAACTCGCTGTGCAGCGTTCCGGTGTAGGACTGCAGGTCAAGCTGGATTTTTTCACCGGCCTTTGCGTTTTCTCTTACAAGTACTTCGCGGTGGTTGATATCCATACCCTGGATCACTTCGCCGTTTGCAAACAGCAGGAACTGCGGGTTTCTTCCGTCATCCCAGTCGTCCAGTCCTGCATGGACTCTCATCCAGAGATTTTTTCCATCGAAACTCTCCGGAATGGTGATGGTGGTGCGGAACCAGTAATGTTTGTCCGGTCCGTACCAGCGGTCATTGACCGTATCAAACGATGTCCACGGCTCTTTTGATGCATCGGCCTCTGCCGGTGTGATATAGCATCCGTTTTTCACCTGCATATCGGTGATTTTGATTTTCTGTGAAATCGAAAGTCTTGCCAGTTCCTGGCAGATCACGTTCACACGCTCTTTTACAAATTTCATAGTGCCTCCTTATGCTTTCCATGGGGTCATTTTTAAAAAGAAAGTCCGCCGGACCTGCAGGCTTCTTTCACCCGTAAGCCCGGCGGACTTGTCGCTTTTTAAGTTATCTTATAAATCAAAGGCTATTCTCTTTCACATAGTTCAGCAGCTCATCTACGGTTGTGAATGCCATACCGGTTACAGTATCTGCGCATCCGTAGTAGATAGTGATTCTTCCGGTTGCTGCATCGCTTAAGGTTGCGCACGGGAATACTACGTTCGGAACATCACCCATGCACTCGTACTGGGTGATCGGAGCCATAATATAGTCTTTCGTTCTGTATTTTACTTTCCACGGCTCGTCGATATCAAGCAGTGCGCATCCCATACGATATACGTATCCGTTGCAGGTTGTGATAACGCCGTGGTAGATCAGCAGCCATCCCTCATCTGTTTCGATCGGAACCGGGCCGGCACCGATCTTGGTGCACTGCCATGCAGACTCATCGCCGCGGACCGGGCTCATCATGTGACGGTGTCTTCCCCAGAATTCCATATCTTTACTCTGGCTGACAAAGATATCGCCGAACGGTGTATGGCCGTTGTCGCTTGGACGGCTCATCATCATGTAGTAGCCGTTGATCTTTCTCGGGAACAGCACGCCGTTACGGTTGAATGGAAGGAATGCGTTCTCAAGCTGAACGAATTTCTTGAAGTCATAGGTGTAAGCAACACCGATGGTCGGGCCGTGATAGCCGTTGCACCAGGTTACATAGTATTTGTCGTCGATTTTGCAGACACGCGGGTCATAACGGTACTCTCTTGTCAGAATCTCCTCGTCAGCGCCCTCAAATTTGATCGGTTCATCCTCGATCTCCCAGTGGATACCGTCTTTACTTCTTCCAACGAAGATGTCCATGCTGATGGAACGGCTGTCGCAGCGGAATACACCTACGTATCCGTCCTCGAACGGTACGACTGCGCTGTTGAAGATACTGTTGGAACGTTTCTGCTCGTAACGGCCGATGATCGGGTTCTGATCATAGCGCCATACCGGCATGTGCTCTCCTGCTGGTTTTTCCTGCCAAGGCATATCCGGCAGATTGTTTCCGATGATTTTACTCATGATTGTTTCCCTCTGTGAAAATTATTTTTTTCTTTCTCTCTTGTCACGCCATACGGACATTTTTGATCTTTCGATCCGATACTTCTATCTTCGTCCATTTCTGCGCAAAAGTCAAGTGTTTTTGTTCACTTTTATGTAAATTTTCGTTTTCTTTGTTACTTTTTATCGTTCATTTATTCTCTTTTTCTGTTCATTTTGTTTACAAACAGATTTTTTTATTTTTCGTACGGTTTTCTTCCCCGCAGAATATCGGCATACCAGAATACAATTTCCGCAATGTGGTGCAGATCGCCTTCTTTGCTGATGCTTCTCCAGGACGCTTTATACTTCATAAACCAGGTTTCCAGCCGTCCCGCAAGTGCCGCGCAGGCTGCCTCATCTTTTTCTTTTCCAAGCTCGATATCACACAGTCTCGCACCCGTCTCATTCCAGATGTCAATCGCTTCCATCGTGAGTTCCAGCACCGGAACCATTGGACGGCAGGATTCTTCCAGAGCACCGGCTGTCTTTTTCAGTTCTTTTTTCAGAGCCGCAATTGTTTCCTTTGCAGCTGCACGCTTCGCCTCATCCTGGATTCTCGCGTCAAACAGCGCATTCCGGTTGTTCGGATGACCGAGCACTTTTTCCTCGTAAACGACGTTGGCATCCCACCAGTCAAAGATGGAGCATTCTGCCGTTTTTGCCATATAGGAAACGAATTTTCCGCTCCGGTCGCCGTAGGCCAGACGGGAAATCTGTTCATTCAGCTCCTCAAAGCTGTCGGTATCGTCTCCCCAGGAGAAGACGGCTCCATAGATCATGCCAGGAAGGGAAAAGTCCGGCTGATTGATGTGGCCGCAGTCACCCCAGTCTGTGTTCAGAACACCTTCCGCATGGTATTTTCTCGCATAGCCGCACATCCGTGCGATATTTTTGTAGCTGTTCTCCACCAGGTTCATCCACTGGTTCCAGCCGCCGACCCCAGGACAGAGATACTGTCTTGCACCAGCTTCCGCCATCACTTTTGCCTCATGCTCTCTCTGCTCGGCTGCATAGCCCCAGGTCAGGCAGACGGTTTCCTCTGGCAGCTCTTTGATCAGCTCCGGCTGTGCGCAGATGATATCGCCCCAGAACATCGGCTTTTTGCCTTTTGCCACGAGAAACTCGCAGAGCTCTTTTACATAGTCGATATACAGGCGGTGAACGCCTTTCTCGTCTGCCAGCGGTTTCGATTTTCCTTTTCCAAGGTCGAACGTTTCGTCCGCGCAGATGTTGAATTTATCCGTGGCAAAAAGCGCCATGTACTCCTCGATCATGGCCTTGATCAGCTCGATCGCTCTGCCGCCGGAGACATCCACCGTGTGATGCTGCATCCGGTCCCAGAAGGAAAACGGCTCTTTCCAGCTGTCTGGGAATTCACAGAGGTCGCCATAGCTCTTTGTGGAGAGCAGCATGTACAGATGGCCGAACGTTGCGATCGACGGCACCAATTCGATATGAAGCTTTGCGCAGTACGCATCCAGCTCGCGGATTTCCTCTGCCGTAAGCGGCGTCTCATCGCGCCACATCTCGGAAAGTCCGGAGAACAGATACGTGTGCTCCACATAGAGCTGCAGCTGGTTCAGCTTGTAGTACGCCATGCGGTCTGCCACCTGTTTTAAATAGGAAAGTGTCAGCACACGGCCTCTCGTCTCATCGAGATAATAGCCGCGCACCGGCAGATCCGGCTCATCCTCGATCCGCACGGCAGGAAGCAGTGCACCGTATTCGTGCATCATCTGGCACAGCGTCTGCACACCGTAGAGCACGCCGGCTCCGTCTCCGCCCTGGATGCGGATTTCCTCCTCTGTCACCTGCAGCACATACTGCTGGCTTTTCCTTGTCTCATCCAGTTCCAGCACAATCGCGCCGGTCTCTTTTCTTCCCGGAACGCCGTATCCGATATCGTACTGCATTCCGGTTTCCTTTTTGATTCCCTTCTGCAGCACTTTCGCATACGTATCCCCATTTCCCAGCAGTCTGCCATCCAGTACAATTCTGCCGTCATAGCAGAGTGCATGTTCCCCCGTCAGGAGTTTTACCTCTTTTGGTTTTGGTAAAAATTTCATTTTCCTTCTCCTCTTGTTTTTTGTTTTCTTTGTAACCATAGAACTTTCACTGAACGTTAAGTAACATTTTGAAACCACTTTTCTCTTCTCCCCCATCCTACCATATTTTTTCCACATATTCCACAATAATTTGTAATTTTCTTCAATTTTTTTCAAAATTTCTTCCTGTTCTGCTCTTTTATATGTAAAGTAACTTTTGTTTCCCATTTTCATTCCGGAACAAAATCTGTTTTTTCGGATGAATGCGATCATCGGCTTTACCGCTCTGGCTGCCGCCCACGTCAATCAGCCGGACCAGGTGCAGGAATACCTGAACAAGATTTCCACCTCCGGCCAGCACCTTTTTCCGCCTGAACCAGATTCTGCTGAATCTGCTGAGCAATGCCACGAAATTCACACAGAACGGCAGCACCATCATTGTCCGTATTATTCAGAAACCGTACTATAAAAAAGGGTATGCGCTCTACGAATTCCACGTCCGCGACAACGGCATCGGCATAAGCCGGGAATTCCAGGAGCACCTCTTTGAATCGTTTACACGCGAGGAGACTTCTACGGTCAGCGGCATTCAGGGTACGGGACTTGGCATGGCGATCAACGTCAGCCATATGGTACAGGAAATCGCGATGGAGCTCCTTTCGAACGCCGGATTTTCCGTCAGCCTTGCAGACGACGGCGATGTTGCCGTTGAGACGCTCCGCACCGCAGCGCCGGATCAGTTCGATCTGGTGCTGATGGATATTCAGATGCCGAAACTCGACGGATACTCTGCAACGCGCCAGATCCGCACGCCGGACGGCGCCATTGCCAAAGTGCTTGGCTGATTCCCCTTTCTTATCTGCCGGAACCGTGAATTTTCTCTTACTCGAAAAAGAGGAGAAAAAGTTCACGGTTCCGGCAGATTTTTTCTTGCATTCTTTCGGGGAAGTGTGCTAGAGTGAAGATATCATATTTTATAAGAGGTGCTTATTTTGGATATTAATTACGAGTTATATAAGGTTTTCTATTACGTTGCCACCACACTCAGTTTTTCCGAGGCCTCCAAGCTGCTTTTTATCTCGCAGTCGGCGGTCAGCCAGTCGATCAAGGTTCTGGAGAAAAAGCTTGGAATCACGCTCTTTATCCGCAGTACAAAGCGCGTGCAGTTAACGCCGGAGGGAGAAACGCTGCTGCGCCACGTAGAGCCTGCGATCAACCTGATTGCGCGCGGTGAAGCACAGATTATGGAAGCGGGAACGCTTGGCGGCGGCCAGCTCCGCATCGGCGCGAGCGACACAATCTGCCGCTATTTCCTTGTTCCGTACCTGAACCGTTTCCACCGCTCCTTTCCGAATGTCCACATCAAGGTGACAAACCAGACTTCGACCCAGTGTGTCGATCTGCTGGAATCCGGCCAGGTGGATTTCATCGTGACCAATTATCCAAACTCGCATCTTTCCAGCCGTCTTCACACGATTCCGATTCATTCGTTCCACGATATCTTCATCGCGAACGGCGAATATTACCCGGAACTGGAAAACAGGCCGGTTCACTTAAAAGAGCTGCTGCAGTACCCGATTCTGATGCTCGACCGCAAGAGTACGACGAGTGAGTTCCTGCACAGCCAGTTTCAGCGGTTCCAGCTCGACCTCGTGCCGGAAATTGAGCTTGGCAGCAACGATCTTCTGATCGACCTGGCGAGTATCGGCCTTGGCATCGCGTTTGTGCCGGACTACTGCCTTGTAAAAGAGACGGCGGCCTTCCAGCTCGACCTCGTGGAGGAGCTTCCGCCGCGCCAGCTTGTCGTTGCCCACAGCTCCCATCTGCCGATCCCGCAGGCGGCAAAAGAGTTCATGAGCATGCTGGAAAAAGGCGCCGAATAACTTTTTCCGATCTATACGTCAAAAGAGGCAGGATCCTCAAGAAATTTTTCTGGATCCCTGCCTCTTTTTCTGTTTTTATGATCCGTTCTGGATTTACTGCTCGCTGCCGTCTTTCTGCACCGGTTCGGATGCTTCCGCTTTTTCCGGGCTTTCTGCATCCGCTGCTGCCTTTCCGGCTTCTGCTTTCAGATACTCTTTGAGCTCTTCCGGGCTGGAGATCTGAATGTTGCGGTTTACTTTTGCATCGTATGTATCGGCTCTCATGATTTCGGAGAGATCGACACCGGTCGCCTCTTTCATCGACTCAAACAGCTTTGCCATCACCACCGGCACATTGCCCGCTACGGAGCCGATGCCGTTGTCTTCGCTTCCGCCGCCGATGATCGTAATCTTGTCGATCTGGCTGAGCGGCTCTGCGATCTTTCCGGCGATCTCCGGCAGAACCTTGATCATCATCTCTGCCATTGCGGCTTTGTTGTAGCGCTGGTAAGCCTCAGCTTTCTTCTCCATACCTTCGGCCTCTGCAAGTGCCTGGGCACGGATGGATGCGGCTTCCGCCTCACCTTTTGCCTTGATACCGAGTGCTTCCTGCTCCATCGCATAGCGCTGGGCTTCTGCCTGGGCTTTCTTTGCCTCCGCCTCGCGGATTTTTTCGAACTGGTCTGCCTCTGCGTCTTTCTGACGGCGGTACAAATCTGCCTCTGCCTGCTGCTGTTTTGCGTAACGCTCGGCCTCGGCTTTCTTCTTGACTTCTGCCTCGAGGGATTTCTCGGTTACTTCTACTTCTCTGGCACGGAGCTCAACCTCGCGCTCCTGACGGGCGATGTTCGCATTCGCGGAAGTGATTTCCAGCTCTTTTCTCTGCTGCTCTTCCTGAATCTTGTACGCTGCATCTGCCTCTGCCTTTTTGATATCGGACTCTTTTTTCAGCTCTGCCGACTTGATTGCCAGATCGTTGTTTTTCTTTGCGATCTCAGTCTCGGCAAGAACGCGCTCATCGTTCGCCTCTTTATTTGCACGCGCCTGGGCAATTTTGATTTCTTTCTCGGAATTGGCACGGGCGATCGCCGCGGATTTCTTGATTTTTACGATATTGTCGATACCGAGGTTTTCAATGACCTGATTGGAATCAACGAAATTCTGTACGTTGAAGCTGATGATGTCAAGTCCCATCGCAGCCAGGTCCGGTTCTGCATTTTCTTTGACCAGCTCCGCAAACTTCTGACGGTCGGAAACCATCTCTTCCAGACGCATCTTTCCAACGATCTCACGCATGTTTCCTTCAAGGACTTCTCTTGCAACCTTGGCAATATATTCGCTGTCGCGGTTCAGGAAGTTCTGGGATGCTTTCTGGAGCTTCTGCGGTTCGTCCCCGACTTTGATGTTGACGGCTGCATCCACCTGAATATTGATGTAGTCAGCGGTCGGCACGGCGTCGCTCGTCTTCACATCAATCGCTACCAGCTTCAGACTCAGCTTGTCCAGCCGCTCAAAGAATGGGAGCTTGATGCCGGCTTTACCGATCAGGATCCGCTGGCCTTTTTGGAAACCGGAAATAATAAATGCGGTATCCGGCGGCGCCTTCACATAACCGCTCGCCAGAATGGCAAGAATGATCACCACAACGGCGATCACGGCAATCATGGTTGCATGTTCGAATACAAATTCCATCTTGTTTCCTCCCTTTTTTCTGCGGATGCTTTTCGCTCCGCGTTCTGCTTTTGTGTCTGTGTTATTTTCACTATAGCATTTTTTGCGGGATAGATACAACTGCATTATTATTACGATTTTGTAAGATTTCTGTTCGGGCAAAAACAATCCGCTGGAGCAGATTCTGATATGCCTTGCAACAAAAAAACGAAGGAGCTTCTTTTTACAGAAACTTCTTCGCCTTTCCTTTTTTTCACTGATCCTGCTCTTATGCTCTTTCGACAATCTTCTCCAGCGCTTTTGTGATCGCTGCTTTCAGCTCCGTCTGATCTGCCGGTGTCTTGACGGCCAGCTGACGGATCAGTGCTGTTACGTGATCGTCTCCAACCTCACCAAGGCTCGTAACGGCCGCGATTTTTACGTCTACATCGTCTACTTCCAGAAGAGAAGTCAGAATATTAACAGAACCATCATTTCTCGAAGCTGCACAGGCTTTTGCAAGCGCTACCTGCGTTGTCTTGTCCGAATCCAGATACTGTTTTCTTAATTTGTCCCATTTTCCTTTTTCCACCATTTTTTTCAGCTTGTCTTCCGATGCCTCTTTTGAACCAAACATTGTAAATCCTTCTTTCTTTTTGCTCTTATTTTTGGTGGATGCAGCAACTGCCGCGGCGAATCAAAAAGGTTCGTAGTGTTTTTGCTGTCGTCCCTGTCATGTCCGCCACATTGTAACCATGCTCTCGTCCATAACAGAAATTATACTCCTTTTCTTCTGGTTTTTGAACAGAAATACTATAAAGTTTTTATAAAAATTGTTACTTTTTCACATTTTTTTCTTGTTGTTCTGCTTTTTATTTCAGATATCCCGTATATTCCGCCGTATGCAGCAGTTTATTGGCGTTTTCCACGCGCTCTTTGGTCGGCGGATTGATGCCTTCGAGTTTGTATGGGATTCCTAAGGTTTCCCATTTGAATACGCCGAGGGTGTGGTATGGGAGAACCTCTACGCGCTGTACGTTGTGCAGGCTGTGTAAAAACTCATCGAGGCGAATCAGATATTTGTCGTAGTCGCTGCGTTCCGGGACGAGGACGTGGCGGATCCAGACTGGTTTGCCGATCTCGTCAAGGTAGCGCGCCAGGTCGAGGATGTTCTCGTTGGTGCAGCCGGTCAGCTCTCTGTGCGCCTTGTCGTCAATCAACTTGATATCGAGCAGCAGCAGGTCGGTGTATTTCATCAACTCATTAAATTTGCTGAAATACGGCTCCTCTCTTGTGAACGGATTTCCACTGGTATCCAGCGTTGTGTGAACGCCGTTCTTTTTTGCCTTGCGGAACAGCTCGATCAGGAAGTCGATCTGCAGCAGCGGTTCTCCGCCGCTTACAGTAATGCCGCCCTTTTCGCCCCAGTAATTTTTGTAGCGGAGCGCCTTTTTCAGCACCTCATCTGCGGTCTGCCAGTCGGCATCTTTCATCGTCCAGGTATCCGGGTTGTGGCAGAACTGGCAGCGCATGTTGCAGCCCTTCACGAAAATCACGTAGCGTACGCCAGGTCCGTCGACGGATCCGAAGCTCTCGATCGAATGGATCGCGCCCTTTACCGGGCCATTGTTATTCTGATTCATTTCACTCATATTTTTTCCTCTTCTTTCCAACTTACTATCTTTCTATTTTTCTGTATTTTCCGGTCAAATTTCAGGGTTCTGCTTGATTATACGGAAATCCGCGGTTCTTTTCAAGGCTTTTCCATGTACAAAATCGAACACATGGCAGGATAAAAATTTGGTTTGCTATATTGCATTATGATATAGTGTGTGTTATGATCTACTCAACAAGGAGGTGTTCATATGAATCCACAACTCAAAAAGGGCGTCCTAGAGCTCTGTGTCCTCTCCCAGCTGACAAAAGAGGACAAATACGGCTATGAGCTGACAGACGCCATTTCCCGCGAAATGTCCATCGCCGCAGGAACGCTCTATATGATTTTAAAACGACTCAAGGAAGCCGGTTACGTGGAAACGTATCTACAGGAATCCGCATCCGGCCCTGCCCGGAAATATTACCATCTGACTGAAGCAGGAACAGCTTATCAGCAGGAGAAAAAACAGGAATGGCTGGATTTCACCCAGCAGATCAACCGACTGATTTCAGATGAAACGATCTGACGATAGAAAGGAAAATCATGATGAATACAACGTATGAAACTTATATGAATGCATTGAAACAGGGCCTTGCATCCTTTGATTCTGCCGCCGCAGAGGAAATTTTAAACGATTTCGAATCCCATTTCGCCGACGCCCGCAGCCAGGGTCTCTCCGATGAGGAAATCTGTGCGGAACTCGGCAATGTCGACGATGTCCTCGAATTTTTCCGTCAGGAATATGCCACAACGGAGCAGCCTGTTGCAAACGTGCTGCCACAGGAGAAAACCCACTCCAATTCTGAAGAAACACATCCGAACTACCCGTACGCCCCTTCCACCGCCATCACCGCTATGGAAATCTCCCTGCGGAACGCTTCTGCCGACTTTGCTCCGGGCACTTCCGCTTCGGTTGAGTTTGACTTTTCCGGCGACTTCGATCCGGACCGCTTCGAAGCAGGCATTGAGGGCAATACGTTCTGTCTGCGAGAGAAAAAGCTCATCCCTTCCGTATTCTGGAAACATCTTTTCTGCAATAATCACCAGAAAGAGGTGTTCTCCTTCCAGGTGCCGTCCACCGTACAGAAGCTGACGCTCCGCTCTTTGAACGGCGCGACCGGGCTTGATACCCTCTCCCTTACTACGCTCGAAATTTCCGCCACAAACGGCAAAATCACCGGCGATTCCCTTTCCGCATCCAGCTGCCGCATACAGGCTGCGAACGGAAAGATCGTCCTGACCCGTCTGCGCACAGACAGCCTCGATGTTTCCGCCACAAACGGCAGACTTGAAATCACCGGCGACTGCTCCCGCGCAGCTTTAAACGGTGTCAACGGCAAAGTCCTCTTCGAGGGAACCTGTTCCGAGTCCCTGACAGCAAAATCCGTCAACGGTTCCGTGAAACTCCATCTCCCGCACGACCTTGCCGATGCGTCCATTCATGCATCCACGACAACCGGAAAAATCCGCCTCGTCTCCAATGGAAGAACGGAATCCTACACAAAAACATTCACCCGCTCCGGTATTTCTGCCTTCACCATTCAGGCAAGTACCGTCAACGGAAATGTCCTGCTCTCTGACTTGCCGGCAGAAAACTGACAAAAAAGAATGGACTGGATAAAATGTTTTTCTTTAGTCGACTGATATGTAAGAAGAACACTGACTACAAAATCAGTGTCCTTCTTTCTTCCTTTACATATATTTCATAATAGTCGGCAATAATACATTCATATCTATTGGTTTTGCAACATGATCATTCATGCCACTTGCCAAAGCCATCTTCTTATCTTCTTCAAACGCATTTGCTGTCATTGCAACAATTGGAATCTGCGATTTGTTACCGTCTTTCAGTTCTCGAATTCTCCTGGATGCTTCATATCCGTTCATAATCGGCATCTGAATATCCATCAGAATCAGACTGTAGTAATTTTGCTTTGCTTTGTTAAACATATCAATACATGCAACGCCGTTCTCCGCTCTTTCTATCATGATTCCCTCTTCCGTCAAAAGTTCCGTTGCAATTTCTGCGTTCAAGTCATTATCTTCTACCAGAAGAACCCTTTTTCCTTCCAGTTTTTTGATATTCAACTGACCGTCTGCATGTTTCGGATTCCTTTCTTCCGCATTTGCTATTTTTAATGGAAGCGTGATTGTAAAAGTAGAACCTGCTCCCGGTTTGCTCTGAACTGTGATCTTGCCATTCATTAAATCCACCAGTTTCTTCACGATTCCCATGCCAAGTCCGCTACCTTCTATTCCGCTGTCTGACGAAGATCGTTCCTGTGAAAATGATTCAAAAATATGTTTTTGGAATTCTTCTGACATTCCGATTCCGTTGTCTGCTATGATAAGCTCTAATACACTCCAACCTTCTTTTTCGCCGGGATATTGGTTCAATGTACAGCTTATGTTACCGCCTTCACCCGTGTATTTCACAGCATTACTCAAAATGTTAATCGTAATTTCAGATGATCTTGCATCATCCATATGCAGGTATGGATATCGAATGTTCTTATTGACTTTCAGTGTTTGATGTTTTTCTTCTATCGGTTTTCTAAACATATCAATACATAAATCAAAGTTTTTAGAAACATCTGTTATTGTTTCATCCAGCGTTGCTTGGTTGTTTTCGATTCGTGCTAATTCAAGAATGTTATCAATCAAATGCAGCATTTTCTTTCCGCACAATAATATTTTTTCAAAGTAATCCTCTAATATAGTTGGCTCCTTTAAATGTTTCTCTCCCAATTCTGCATATCCAATGATTGCATTCATAGGGGTACGAATATCATGAGACATATTAAATAGAAATGTTGATTTTGCTTTATTAGCTGAATCGGCCAGTCTTGCAGCTTCCTGCAACAGTTTTTGCTGTTTCTGCTCATTTTCTTTTTGCTTCTTATATACAGAATATCCACAGGTACATAATATTACCAAAATACACGCTGTAATGCATCCCAGTACAATACTTAACTTATTCGTCTTCTCAACCATTCCATACGCTTTCTGCATATCCATTTCTATGCAGAAAGCACCTATCACTTCATTAGATTCATCTTCCGCTGTCACAGGATAACAGGCTGTAAAAATAGGTCCCCATGTTGTATCAACAATATCCTGAGAATATACTGTTTTTCCAGAAAGTGCTTTTTCTATATAAGGAACCATCTCCTTTTCAATCGGATCTCCCGGATGTCTGACGTCACCAGCCGATGGATCCAGTCCGTCTACAACGTAAATCAATCTACCGTCTTCATTTCTGGTTGCTGTGTAAATATATCTCGTAGAATTCAGCGTTCTGATTTCATTCATATATGTCGACATATTCTTGAATAGTTCTGTATTCTCATCAGCTTTACTTTTTATTTCATTAAAATCTTTTCGTCCCAGTCTGTCATTTACCAGCTTATGAACCGCATCTGCACTGGAAATATCTCGTTCAATTTCTGTTTTCAGAGCAGTTTTGGTATATGCTTGTTGTAAAATAAAAGTATATGCAACAACAGCCAAAATCACCATTGCCAGAAGGAATACCAACCGTCCCTCAAAAATTTTCCAATGATTTACCGGATTTTGATCTTTTCTTTTTTGTTTTATATAGTTATTTTTCATCATCGTATTTCACATGCCTTTTATCTAATTTTAATTTAATACAAAAACGTCTCAACTCTTCACGTATTTTACAAACATGGGTTACATTTCCAGACTCATCCCTTTTTTTACAGTAAAAAGCATCCTGTGCCAACTGCCATCACACATACGGTATTCTGTGGAAATGCATTCTTCCGCCTTTAATCTTGCTGAAAGTGTAGAGATATCCAGAAATGGACGGATCAGCGAGCGGTATTCAGATGCAGCCATTGTATCACAAAACTGATACAGTTTCTCCGATGCACATCCTCTGTTTCCTGTCTGCTTATCCCATGCACCTGGAAGGCTCCTGATTGCTGCGGTTGCCTCATAATCATTCATGACAGGCATTTTGCTTTCTCAACTCTTCGCTTATGGTCTGCTTAATTTTTTCATCATCCAACGGCTTTGCAAGATGTGCGTTCATTCCTGCTTCCATACACCTTTCGGCATCTTCCCTGAATGCATTTGCAGTCATAGCAATGATAGGAATTGTTTTTGCATCCTGCCGATCCAGAGCTCTTATTGTTCTTGTAGCAGTAAGACCATCCATCACCGGCATCATAACACCCATTAAAATAACATCGTATGTTCCCGGTTCGGAAGCTTCAAAATGCTGAACAGCTTCTAACCCATTGTTCACTGTTTCTACTTTAGCTCCATTTTCCGTCAGCATAAATTCTGCTATTTCCACATTCAGCTCATTATCTTCAACCAGCAATACCCGGATATCTGATATATCTGCATCAAAATCTTCTTTTTCTTCTGGCCGTGCATTCGTATCAATTTTAAATGGAAGTATTACAGTAAAACAGCTTCCTTCACCAAGCTTGCTTTCAACTGTTATGGTTCCGCCCATCTTTTCTACAAGTTGTTTCACAATAGGCATTCCCAGACCTGTCCCATTATAATCAGAACGTGGGGAATTATCTGCCTGTACAAATGGAGTAAACAATTCATTTTTTATAAATCCTTCTGACATTCCAATTCCATTATCTCTTATTTTAAATTCACATGTCATATGATCTTCTGATCTTTCAATCGTTCTCATACTCATGTAAATAAAACCATTCACCTTATTGTACTTCATACTGTTTGTAAACAGATTCATCAATATTTTTTTCAGATGAACTGCATTGCTCCAAACATATATACCACTGTAATCATCATGTTCTCCTATAACATGAAGTCCTTTTTCTTCTGCCTGAAAGTATAGCGACTCCGTGATTTCTTTACATACCTGATCCAGATTGATGGATTCATCACTAAAAACCACGGTATCCGATTCTAACTTTGCCATATCCAAAACATCATTTACCAATGATAATAGCAATTTCGAAGACTCATTTATTTTATTCAGGCAATCTTTTGCCCGCTCACCATCATTTCCGCTTTTTTCAAGAATTGTAAGCATGCCCATAATGCCATTGATCGGTGTCCTGATGTCATGAGACATGTTATTTAAAAAGGAAGTCTTAGCCTTATTGGCACTCTGTGCTTCTACAAGTGCATTTTGTAATTCCTGCTGTTTTTCTTCAAGCTCCTGATTCAGCTTCAATGCCTGCTCAGCAGACTTCTTGGATTTTTCTTCCGCACGTTTTGATTTTTTCAAAGAATCAAGAATTATACACAGAACAACGAAAAAAGAAATTCCAGCGATAAGTGATACTGTCAGTAAATTGTCCTGAATAAAATCCTTCGCTGTAACTTTTCGTGAGGAAGCATTATACGAAACTACTGCACCTGAAAATTGAGTTGTAGGCATAGATGTCAGTGTTTTATTCAGAATGGACAAAAGAACCGGTTCTCCCTGCTGAACAGCAAATGGAACATCAGCTTCTTTTGTCAGGAAAACACTATGAAGCTTATTATTTTTCAAATAGTCTGAAACAGTACCTGAATTGCTTACAATACAATCCGTCTCCCCTTTCTGCATTGCTTTTACTGCTGCATCTGATGTTTCATATTCCACAACCTTCCATTGCGGATAATTGTATGAAAGATATGCTTTCAATGCAAAATCATCTTCTTCAACGGCAGCTATATTCTCTTTATTTTCATCAAAAGAATCCTTTGCCGTAATTGCTGCCATATCGAGAGTCAATAGCGTATCCGACAAAGCAAATCCATTTGTTTCTGCAAAGTATGGATTCTGGTTTGCATGAAAAATCAGGTCTATTTTTCCATCCTGCAATGCCTGAAGCAGTTCACTTCTTGTCTCATATCCATTTAATTCAAATTCCAGAGTCTGACCTTGCAGACAATTTTCTGCAAGATCCACATAATCTGTAATAACACCTGTCAGTTTACCTGTTGATGGATCTACACTGCTGATACCTCCATCCTGATTCAGATACCCTATCCGGATTGCACCATGCTGCCCGATCCACTCACTTTCTTCTTTTGAAAGAAACGAGCTGCTCTGTGCAGAAAGATAACGCCTGTAGAGATCATCTGTGTAAAATGGGTTGTCATCCTTGATTCTGCGCATAGCACTATCCAATGCTTCTTTGATATCCGGACGTTCTGGATTTATAGCGAAATAGATTTCTGTCTCTCCAATACTTGTAAGCGGTGAAATATCCGATTCTTCCCAACGGGATTCTTCTACCGAAACGAAGCAGTCAATTTCATGTTTCGACAGTTTGTCCATAATTTCTGTGGTTGTAGAAACATTGATATGCTTCGTATGCAGACCATATTTTGATTCCCATTCATTAAGCACATCCTCCACTATATTATCTTTAGACACACCAATATTTTTTCCCTCAAAAGAATCCAAATTTCCTGCCGTAAGATCCATATTGGATGCATCCGTATAGATGTAGTATTTCTCTTCCCCCATAGGCATATCGGAAAAAAGCATATTTTCAGCACGTTCGTCTGTATAGGAAATGCCACCAAGAATATCAATCTCTCCATTTTCCAACTGTGTAAAGCAGTTTTTCCAATCACTTGTTATGTATTTATATGTCCATCCTGCATAACCTGCAATATCTTGAAGATACTCATAACCATAGCCGCTTCTTTCTCCCTTTTCATTGACTACATTATAAGTTTCCTCAAAAGATCCTACCCGGATAACATGATCAGAATTTTCTTGGGCAGATGTGGAAACAGGAAAAACAACCAAACATATCATTATGCAAAATATAAAATAACAAAATTTGAAATTTCTTATATTCTGTACTAATTTGCACTTCTTCATCTTTCTCCCACCCTCCAGGCTACAGTCGCTTGCTTGCTTGCAGATTTTAATTTTACATTCATTAATGTTCAATACCTCCACAACATTTTTATAAATATCTTTGCGACAGCTTCTGCTGTACTTTTACTATAATTATACTCTACAGCCAACTTGTGTCAATTTACTAACAGAGTAATTACATTCTTTTACTCCTTAATCTTGCTATTACTCTCCCCACAAATAGAGCCAAACTAGAGTCATTCGATAAAACAAATGCCGAAAACCCGCATAAATACAGGCTTTCGGCATTTTAGTCCGTTACTCGAACTCCTTTGCGGACTGCGTTTCATGACACGCAAAGGCTGTTATTAGAGGTTTATATTTCGAACATGCGTTCTGATTTTGCGTTTTTCGCACCGCTTATGAAGAAATAAACTCCAAAATAACTCCATTTTACTCTTTATTATTTTGTTGTTCTTCTCTTGCGTACAGGAGATCCAATGCCTGACATACAACACCACTCATGCTCTGATAGTGTCTTTCTGCATACTCAACAAGTCTCTGTTTTTGTTCTGGAGTCACCCGTACTCGTATGTTTTCTTCTTTGCCATCTTTTGGTGTTTTTCTAGCCAAACATATCACTTCCCTTCCACAAGTACAGTTTACTACTGATTACTACAAAATGTCAATCTATTTTTGTTATTTATATATATATTCTCTTGGACTAATCTTGAGCTATCTTGGACTAATTTACTTCTCACTCCTGTAGATCTTTATCTACAATCTCCCAGTAACCATTCTTTGGAGATCCATGTCTTATAAGAATACTATACTCTTTTAACTTCTTAATATTGTTCTCAATATTTCGACTGGCAACCCCAATTTTTTTAGCTAACTTAACTGCTGATAATTGATGATCTTCTGAAAGTAACTTTATAATCTTTTTCTGTGTATCGTTGAGGTCTGTTCTCCACACTACCTCCGATGCTTCTCCGATGTTTCTCCGATGTTTTCTTTTCCATTTGTCATCGGAAATGAACTACGGAACAACTCTACCCGAAACATATTATCGAATTCCTGAAATCTCGGCTTCGAAAGTCCATACTCTTCTGCAGCATTAAGGATTCTTTTTATTCCGCTTCCCCATGCTTCTACAAGTCCCATCTGACTGAATATATTAGCAATGCCTTTATTCCGGATCTTCGAATGACCATTCATGACTTCCTCATAAGTTAATCCGTTATATAATCCACCCGGAGAAGTCACCTCCAGTCTTTCATCATAAACTGCGACCTGAATACAAGATTCATCCAACAGGTTACGGTGACAATGGGCGTTAATGATCATTTCCCTGATTGCTTCCGGTGGTAGCTCATATTTCTCTTTTCGCACCAATCCGTCAATTGTTGCTCCAAGTCGAATATTTCTCAATACAAAATCTACTGCTTCTTCGATTTGTGTATAGATTGGTCCTATAAATTCTCTCTTATCAAGAAATACTGCACGATCTATTCCCTTGAATACCGCACATTGGGTTTTAGAAAATGAGAAATAATCTGATGTCAGCAACGCATAGGCATTCGTTGCCAGAAGCTGTCCCTCACTCTGCTTTAAGATCTTCCAGTTTATCAGCTGCTCTTTCTTCACAGAATGATCTGACATTCCTGCTTTTTTCCGGAACTTTTCAATATCCTGGCAAAGTTTCTCTGTAGCTTCTTCTGAAACTGGATATCCTACACAGGTAAGTTCATCCCAGGAGATTCTGTCTCCTTCCATCTCCAATTCTTTTATTTTCTCTGAAAATGCCTACCTTGATGTACCTGCAACACGGATATAAGTACCATTATCTTTTCCCTTTGATTTTAGATAATATGGTCTATTCTTTCCTGCTTCTACTGATACAACAATAACTGTTTTCCCGTTTACCGTCTGCGGCTCAATATCAGGAATGATCTGTGGCACACAGGAATCAGAAACTGCATTGGCAATTCCATCCATCAGCTGAAACAACACATCATTTTCCACACCAACAATCTGGTGTGTTTTATCATCTACTCCAAAAATCAGCTTGCCACCTTGTGTATTGGCAAAAGCTACGATTGTCTTCATGTACTTTTCACTTTTATCAGGTAAGGATACCTTGTACTCAATATTTTTCGATTCCCCGGAAAACATAGTATCTTCTACCATTCTTTCACTCCTAATCTATACTCGCACCATTGGTGCGAATAATTCTATTTCCAGAGTAAACCTCTCTGGATCATTAACACTATTATACATTCTATCCTTCTTTTCTAGCAAGCAAGAAAACAAAACAGTTCATTTTTTCTTACCATTTTCTTCTGTTCTTTTTAGATGCCAGATAAAGTCTCGTCATCTCATCCATGAAAGTAGTTTTGTCCTCATTGTTCATAGTTCCACTGGCAAATAAAGCAGCTGCCTGTTCAAGAATCTTCCTTGCCTGTTTAGCACCAGAATATTCACTTGGCTCATCATTACCCAAGCACACATTTCTCATGTAATTCTTTAATACAAGTCTCCCACATATCCATCTGCTTCCAGATGCATATAGCACTCATCCACCTTCTCTGATTCCAGAATACGCAAAACGTGTTCCATACCTGTAGCAAGTTCTTTTGTTTTTAACTCTTCCAGCGGAATCCAATAAACTCTTCCTTCCTCAGAACTCTTTAATTCTCCGGTAAACTTATCCGCTTTATACAAGGTAATAACATAGTGCACTCCACTCTTATGCCAATGATATAATCCTCCAAGCTTCGGTGCTTCAACCGTAAGTCCTGTTTCTTCCCAGACTTCCCGAATCATAGATTTCTGAAAAATCTCATTTGCTTCTACGTGACCGCCTGGAAAAGTTGTACCGGTATAGCTATCATTTACTTTATCCAGAGCCAGTACATTCCCTTTATGATCCTGAATCATACACATATTCATAAAACAGACCTTCTCAATCCGACTCTCTTCTTTTTCATTCAGAGATTTTCTGACACGTTTGTTGATATCCGATCGTTTGGATTTATAATGCTTGAAGACCTCTCCATACGGAATCCAAATTTCTGCATCTTCAATTTTTTCATAAACAGAATCCACCACTTCTTCCAGATGTTTGTCACTCGGAAAAGTACATTTTTTCATATAATAATCTCTGGTTACCTGAAACATCCATTCTGCAATCTTTTCTTTCTGCTTCATTTTTAATTGGGAATACTTCTTATTCGTTTGCAGTAGTCTCCCATCTATCATCTTATGGTTTTTCCGTGACATCGGTTTGACCTCTTTTCTTCTTTTTCATTCAGATTTTACTATACCACAGAATCATGCCTGCGTCATACTTCTGAGCTTCGATGTCCTCTTTTTCTTCTCTCAGTACCTTATTTATAGAGGAATCTTTTTAAGGACTCTCTTCCGGCGGCTGTGCCACCGGTAAATAGCAAGGACAGGAAGTGAGGATACACTTCCGGGAAATCCCAATTTAGGGTACCCTGCCCTAAATTGAAAAACGCTGAAAGCAACGATACTACTGCCCTCTCAGAAAGGAGAAACTGCTAATGGCTGAAAGAAAAAGAAACAAAGAAATTCATTTTTATGTCACCGAAGAAGAAAGGAAGCTTATCCGCAGAAAGATGATAGAGTCAAAAACTAAAAACATGGGAGCTTATCTGCGAAAAATGGCAATCGACGGTTACATCGTCAACACCGATACCACTCCACTGAAGAAACAGTATGAGGAAATGCACAAGATTGGTGTAAATATCAACCAGATTGCAAAAAAGGTAAATACCACCGGAGATCTATATCCGGAAGAAATGCAAGAATTGAAAGAGATGGTAAAAGAAATATGGCATATCTTAAAATCTTCCCCATTAAAGTAACAGACAAGAAAGCTCTGGACTATATTACAAATCCAGATAAGACAGATGAAAAACTGTTAGTTTCCAGTTTTGGCTGTTCCCCTGAAACTGCAGATCTTGAATTTTCTATGACAAGAGAAATGGCAAAAAAGAATGGAATGGACAAAGGTGATAACCTGGCATTTCATCTGATCCAGTCCTTCAAACCTGGAGAAGTTGATGCCGAAAATGCCCATCGCTTAGGTCAGCAATTTGCAGACGAAGTATTGAAAGGAAAATATGAATATGTGATCAGTACCCATGTTGACAAAAATCATATCCATAACCATATCATCTTCAACGCTGCAAGCTTTGTTGATCATCACAAGTATGTTTCCAATAAGCGGAGCTACCATAAACTCTGCAGAATCAGTAATCGTATCTGCCATGAAAATGGACTTGCCACCAGTATGCCAACCGGAGAAAAAGGTAAAAGCTATAAAGAGAACATGGAGTATCATCGTGGCACCAGCTGGAAAGCCAAACTACGTGTCGCAGTTGACAAAGCAATCTGGACTTCCATCAACTATGAGGAATTTCTACAAAAAATGCAGTTAGCCGGATACGAAGTCCGCCAAGGAAAGCACCTATCCTTCCGTGCACCGGAGCAGAAGAATTTCACTTATATGAAATCTCTTGGAAGTTATTATAGCGAAGAAAATGTCCGCATCCGTCTGGCTAAAAATCGTAGCAAAGTAAAAACTCCAAGACATCTGACCAGAGAAGCTCGCTTGTATATCAATATCTCCACTTATGTCACAACCGGAAATCGAGAAGGATTTGAACGGTGGGCAAAACTTAATAACCTGAAAGAAGCGGCCCGCACCTTCAACTATCTTTCCGAAAACAATCTACTTAATTATGACGATTTCCAACAGCATGTTTCTGATGTTGATGCTTCTGTTAAAGCGGCTGATCAGAGAATAACACAAATCAACAGTGAGCTGAGCACACAAAAAATCATTCAAAAGCACTGTGATTCTTACCGTCTCTGCCGAAAAGTGATTGAAGATTGCAAATCTGCTAAAAATCCAAAAGCATACCGGACCAAACATCAGGCAGAATACCAACTCCACGATTCACTAAAAAAAGAGCTCCAGGATCTGGGTGTCACCAAAATCCCAAGCTCTAATAAAATCCAGAAACGGATTGAAAATCTTGAATCTGAACAGGCAGCTACTGTCCGGGAAAAACAGGAATTGCAGAAAAAACAGAAGATACTAGATATTATCCAACAGAATTTCACAGCACTGCTCAATGCTCCTCAAATTTCAAACAACGATATCCATCGTACCGTCGCACCACCACTTCAACATTAATATCAGAAACGTTTTAAACCATATAAAACAAGAAAACTGATTCCACCGCAATGGATCAGTTTTCTTTAAATAATGGCTACTTCATTTTCTCTTTTTATAGAGTCCTACAATCAAACCAAGACTAACAATCGCTATTAAAAACCATGCAACTATATTTGTTGTATCTCCGGTTTTTACCGTATTTATTATTTTCTGAATAGTATTTGGCTTATCTGGTTTTGAAGGTGTCGGATCCTTTGGCTTATCTGGATTGCTCGGTGGTATTTCTGGTGAAACCCATTCAGCTTTAGGTTCTATCGTTACGTTATATTCTACATTCCCATTGATTTCAGATGGAATATTAACAAGGAATGGAGCAGATTCAAATTTATCTGTACCACTTTCCACATTTCCAATCTGTGCAATCAGATAAATTCCTTCATCCAATTCTCCAAAACTCGTGCGTCCCGAACTATCCGTTTCTTGCATTAAGCCGGAAATATCATTTTCCTTCGCAAATGCAAACAATCGTTTTGCCTGTTTTTCTCTTGCTTCTGCACTGGTATCTTGTAATGATATACCTGAATCTTTAAAACCATCTTCCCAGACCAGCTCATTATTTTTCATATATTGAATTGGAATTATCGAGAACTTTGCTCCGGAAAGAGTTACTTCTTTATCCGAACTATTTCTCCCCTTGTAACTGATTTGAATGCTTCCTGTTCTGCTTCCTGCTTCAGCATGGATTGTTGAAATATCTATAAAATTACCGACAAGAAAAAGCATAACGAATAAAATAATGTGAATACTTCTTATCTTCTTTCTCACCTTACTTTCCTCCTTTTTCTATCTCGTATACTATAAATTACAGCAATCATCAGTCCTATGAAAATTACTATAATTGTTACAATCAGCACTTTAGCAGTAAAAGATAACTCCGGTTTTATATTTGTATCCGGCTCTTGCTTCGTTGCCTCTTCATAAGGTATTCTCTCTCCACGAACTAAAAGTCTGTGTGTATTAATTGCAAATGGTGTACAAGTAACAAGTGTTGCATAATCCTTGCCTGGTTCAATAGATAACCCATCTGTCTCTTCCGGTAAAACTGTTAATATCTGATCAATCTGATATGCCAGTGTTTCATCTAAAACTTTAATGTAAAAAATATCTCCTACTTCCAATTTATCCATATTGGTAAATAGTGTTTTTGTCGGAAGACCTCTATGTCCTGTCAGAACTGTATGTGTACTTTCTCCACCTACTGGAAGAGATGTACCCCAGAAATGTCCGACACCTGTCTGCAGAACTGCTTCACTTGTTCCATGATAGATTGGAAGTTCTATATTAATCTTAGGAATACGGATATATCCCATCATTCCCGAACCATCTACGTTTAACAGTCCCTCATAACGAGCATCTATTTCCACATCTTCTTGCGAAAATGGATCAATCAAATCAATATTTCCCAGCATTTCCTTATTATATGCTCTCGCCTCTTCCAACATCTGCTCTTTTTCTGCCTTACTCAACTTTACACTTTCCTCATCATAATAGGATACAACTTTGGAACCATTCTTTTCGTTCAGATAACTACTAAACGTTGGATATAACAATACGGAGAATGCAACCAAAAGCACGATCAGACGAATGATATCTTTTATTGTTATCTTCTTTTTTTTCTTCTTACTCTTCATTTCATTCTCCCTGTTGTTATACTTGGAATTGCGGCTATCTTCCGTGGAAGATAACCGCCCATTCCTTAAATATTATCTTGTATCTCTAGTAAAATTATTTATTATGCTTCTTTTCTTTTATCACGGATGAAGCTTACTGCTACACCAAATACAAGGATAGCTGCGATTACAGCAAATGCGATTGCTCCACGTCCACCAGTGGATGGAAGGAGGGAACCTGAGCTGTTTTCAACATCAATAATCTTGTCATCTTCTGCTGTATCGTTTTTCTTAACAGTCCAATTTGTATCGCCATCTTTTGTAATTGTAACTTTAATTGGATCTGTCAACTTGTTGAATCCTTCTGGAGCCTGTGTCTCTACTAAATAGTATGTTCCTGCTGCAAGACCATTGACACGGAGGTTGTAACCTTGTTCCTCAATATTTCCAACTGATTCAAATTCTGTAGTAGCAGAGGTTGGATCTACAACATAGCTCCCTTTAACTGCTGTCTCAGATACCTTAATTACATTTGTATCATCAACGCTATCTTTGTATAACTTAAATTTTGCACCTGCTAACTTTTCTAATGCAACCTCTCCTGTACCCGTACCTGCTTTTTTCTTTAAGATATCAAGTGGGTATGTAGGTGTCTTTGCTTCACTTGGTGTTGTTTTTGTTGTTTCACTTGGTTTATTACCATATTCCAATGTAGCACTGTTCTTTTCTGTTACAACTGCGTTAGCATTAACTTTTGCATAATATGTAACGGTGAATGCTTTTCCTTTGTTTGTCTGGTTATCTCTTACCCATGCAGACAGGTCAAGAGCCATTGTTCTGTTGCCTTCACCGGAAAGTGCTGCTGTTGTAGGTGTTGTTCCTACCGCTGTAACACCTGTATCTTTAAATGCAATTGTAACATTTGCTTCAGTTGCATTATCAAGAGCATCTCCGTCGGCATTCTTTACAAAATCAAGACCTGTTGACAATGTATCGTGGATTTTGTATACATATTCTGCATATCCTGTTGTATCCGGAATAGAAGCTGTTACGGTATATTTCACTACCTGTCCGATACTTACAGTCTCTTTGTCAGCTTTTTTCTCAATGCTTGGTGTTTCTGATTTTAAGTTTACTTGAGTTGTATCAGCGTCTACTGTAACTAAGGAAGACTGAATCTCTTTTCCACCAGTTACATATACTAAGTAGTAACCTGCCTCTAAGCCTGTAAATTTATAAGATGTTACATCTTCAAGTTTTCCAGAGTTTGCTGTAGCATCTAATTTAGGGTTCTTAGTTAATGCCTGTGTTGTAAAAGCGTTCGCAAAATCCTGTACTTCTTTAGTATCACTGTTACCAATATTTCTTACAGCATTTGCAATGTCCTCATCTGTAGAAGATGTTGTAATTGTTGCAGTATTTAATGCAGCTACCAATACATCTTTATAACCAGCTGCAGTATTCACTGTATATGCATAGTTCTTTGCTCCTGTTGTACCAGACTCTGTCACATCAAACAATTTATACAGATAAATTGTCTGATCTTTAAGTGTCTGTGCTGGAACACCCTCTCCTGTTTTCACATTAACTGTAAGTGTGTGTGTTCCTGCTGCTCCTTCTGCGGCAAATGCTGTGACAGACATAGCCATCATCATAATCGCTGCCAGCATTAATGCCATGATTTTTTTCATTCTCTTCATAACTATTGTCTCCTTTTCTTGAGAATTTTTCTTTTATAGTTTTTCTGCTTTTTTATTTTCCTTGCATTTTTTATATCTCATTACGAAATATATCAGGAAAAGCAGAACAGCTATCAGGTAAATCAAATAGCTTCCGTATCCTCCGGTATCCGGAAGACCTGGGAAATGTCTATTAGTTATTGTGAAGGTAAATCCATCTGGCGATTTATCTATCGTTGTTGTATAACCATCCACCTTTGCTTCTGTGATGGAATACGTGTAATAATAAATTTCATCTCCATCTGTCTTGTATGCCGGGAGTTCCTTTATCACCTCCTGCCATTTAGATTTATCGATAGAACCTTCTATTTTGTAACTCTCGTAACCTGGTACTGGTTCTGTCGTTTCATTTCCTGCCTTATCTTTCCAAGTACGTGATATTGTTACCGTAATACTGTTTGGTCTTGAATGATCAAAATTGTTTAAATCTTTCCAAACTTTATTGATCGTCAGCTTGATGTTCTCATCACATGGATCCTGTGACTCGGATGGTTCCGGTGTATCACTATCTCCCGTGTTCAATGTTGTTTTAGTATCTGCCATCAATACTGCTTTTGCTGGTGATTCATAGGCATTAAGATCTGCTTTCACTGAATCACTCTTGCTTGCCAGAACAGCATTCTTTAAAGTCTCAAAGGTCTTTACCGGATTCATGTGTCCTATTGTATAAATATCCCATCCGCTTGCATCATCCTTTTCATGACTGCTGTTCAAGATACTGTTATTCTTTTCAATTTGATCTAATGATTGATCCAGTTTTCTATAAATACGATAATTGTTCTTTTCGCCTTCCACCTTTTCCTGGCTATTGAAGTCATATACCGTATCCAGTTCACTTTTTCCACTAAATGGTCCAACAAGATCTTTTGTTCCCCGAACCACATCACAGTAATACATGTTGTTGTTCTTCAAAAGTCCTTCATCGTTGAATCCAACAAAGCCACCACTTCGTCCGTCTTTAGCATCACCATCATTGTTATTTCCGGCTCCACCGGCATAGACATCATATCCTTGACTGACACCGTAGACATTACTATCTGTGATTTTTGTTCGATTCGCCTTGATCAGACTCACACTGATATTGGATTTGGCATCATTATCATTCAAAAGTCCATTTTCATCGCATGGAAGTTTGATGGATGAATCTCCAATCGTAATAATTGCAAGGTCTGTCTGTTGATTGTTATCCGTTGACTTTTTTGAAAGTCCTACAGAAATATCCAATCCAAGCAGATTTACATGAAGCAGTTTGCCATCATACAGCGCATCCACTTTGATGATTCCAAGATTAATCTTCAGAAAATCGGAATCCTGGATTTTATCCAGATATAGTGCTTTTACAAGTTGATTAACAACTGAGAATATTACATTCACTGCTCCAGAATCCAGCTTCAAATCTGCAAGATAAGCGAAACTTGTTCGTCCTGCAAATCCTCCGGCTGTCCCACCTGACGCTACCTGTTTCAGTCCAATTTTCTGGTTCGTCTTGTCACCTGCTGTACAATTCGACATTCTTGCAAGATTTGCATATCCGATAAATCCTCCGGCAATCTGCTCTTCTCCATTTGTACTCTGCACAGTGTAACCCTCATCAGTTCCTGTAACTGCACAGTCATCAATGTGAGAACCAAAAACGTCCATAACTCCAAGAGCTCCACCAAGTAACTGTCCTGTATTGTCTCCAATAACATCTATCTTGTCTGCCTTAACTACTCCACTCTTTCCAGAATAGCCGACAAATCCTCCGACACTATTTAAACCTCTTACATTACTTAATTCTGTTACTTTACTGTTTTTCACAGAACCATTTAACAGTGAGCCGCCAAAACCTCCGGCTGTTCCACTATAGGTAACCTGATTATTCTGTCCGGATTTTATCGCCGTGTTTGCGCTGACACTTAAGCCAGCATCCTTGCTTCCGCTTACAGTTCCGTAATATACATAACTTCTAAACGCATCCAGCACATCGGTTCTTCCAAGCTTTAATAATTTATCAAGGAGCGAGGTCTCATTTCCTGCACTGATATTGGCAACTCCGGCTACGTCAGCAACACCGAAGCATCCTCCGGCATATTCACCTGCGACTACGGAACGGATATTCTGTACAGAAACTCCTGCCTCTTCCGTATCCTTCTTACCGAGTACAGTTCCTTCCAGATTTCCGGCAAATCCTCCGGCTGCTTTTGCATAAGAAGTGTTATTACTTCCACTTGCATAAGCACCATTTACGATGATTCCCCAGTCATCCCAGGATTCCACATCCGCATAACGGATCGTTGCGACTGTGGCATTTAATACTTTTATCAAATCTGCCGGTGTACTTAACAGTTTATTCAGAAGCTGGCTAAGTAATCCTTCTCCTGCAGTTGGATTCAGTGTTGCTACACTTCCTGGTCTAGAGCTTCCGACGAATCCACCGACATAACTTCTTCCGTCAACTCGTCTCAGCTTTGTAACCTGGCAGTGAGCATTATTTTCGCCCCAGATCTGTCCACCAATCAGTTTTCCTACATAACCTCCTGCATAACCACAGGCATCCTTGGCATTGATTCCTTCTGACTGAACAATTAATCCACTCTGATAACCTTCCACAGAAGACTGCTTAATTACTGGTACAAATACATTAAGAACATCTATCATTCGTCCTAATTCCAGTTTAAGACCGAGGATATCAACTCCTCCGAGATTTGCTGCTCCGCCGTTTATCATTTCTCCTGCAAAACCGCCGGCACAGCGAAGCCCTTTAATTGTCTTCGCCTGATAAGCCTGTCCATTCGTAATGGTTCCAGTCTGCATCGAACCAACATAGCCACCGGCTGCACCGCCATTCGCCAGTTTTATTTCATCCCGGTAATTTTCTCTTCCTGCGACAACATTGTATCCATATATATATTTCCCAATAATCGCATCAAGTTCTTCTTGACTGTTTACTTTACCATTCTTTGCAAGATCACTTCCGTAACCTTTATATTTACCAACGAATTCTACCCAATCATTCCAAGTTTTATAATCCATCAAGGCAAGTGGACCGTAAACTGCCGTATTTTCTTCCGTCGGATAGACAACACTGAGTGCTCCCAGGATGTTATCTACTTTTACCAGTCCCCACAACAAGGACAGGTTTCCGGTACTTGCCGTATCTGCTGACTCCATAAGTCCTGTGAAGCCACCAGCGATTTCTTCTCCGTATACCGAGCGGATTCTTACTGCTTTACAAGTACCTGTTGGTCCGGTATAGTCTTTACCTTTCCATTTCTTTGTATTGTTTCCCCAGATGTGACCACCTTCATTATGTCCTGCATAACCTCCGGCCATACCTCGTTGTACCTGTGTTGTGGAATCAGCATCTGCACGAACTGCACCACCACAAGGAATACAAGTCGTAGAGCTGTTTCTGATCGTCGGTACAAAGTCCTCCGCTAATGATGCCAATGTATCTGACACATTAACAAGACCATCTAAGATACCAGTATCGCCAAGGACATTTGCCACATTTCCTGGCTGCAAGTCTCCCACATAACCACCGGCTGTAATCTGTCCAATGATATATGAGAAGTTATTTGCATTTGAATCCTGAATATGTCCACCAGATATCTTTCCGACGAAACCACCTGCATCACCAAGTATGTCATTTGCTGATGCATCGGATGCTGTATTTTTCCAGGTCGCTTTTACTGCAAAACCTCCAACATTTCCTGTAACATCAGAATGTTCTATCGTAGAAACAACGACGTTCAATGCATCCAGCACATGATTGATTCCTATCGACTTGCCAAGTACACTCAAACCTTTTCCGATGGAAGCTGCAGAACCAATATCCATATATCCGATATATCCACCTGCATATCTGACACCGGTTACTGCATATGTGCTTTTATTTTCATCATAGTATGCTGGTGCTTCATTTGCTTCCAGATCCTTCGGTTCCTTTACAGTAGTATGCTTCAGATTCGTAACATCACAGTAGCTTATCTGTACACCGCTTCCGTAACCGATAAATCCTCCGGCACTTCCAGAATTGCTATCGTCTGTTTTCATTTTGTTGGCAGTAACAGTAAATCCGTTGTCTGACTTAACTCCGGCATACTGCACATATGGAATGTAGGCATTGATCAGATTAAGCAGATCTCCAACATTTATATTCAGACCTGTGATTCCGCCCAGAATGCTGATTCCACCTCCAGCATCTGCCAATGCTCCGGAGTAAACATTTCCACCAAAGCCTCCGGCATAAGATTGCCCGTTTACATGATCCAGATTATACACAGAATAATAGTTACCTTCTCCTGCATCCTGGTTGTTAACCGTTCCACTCTGGAAGTTTCCGGCAAAACCACCGGCTGTATCTGCAGCAACTCCGCCTTTATCAACATAAGTAACCGTGCACTCTGTATAAGAAGGAAGCAAGTACTTGACAGCACCTAACAACTTATTTGCATTTAGCAAAGCCTTGACATCCGCTTCACCAGCTACATCTGCAAGCCCTCCGGTCTGTGAAGAACCTACAAATCCTCCTGCAAAACCATCTGTATCATTTGCTGTTACTTCTTTTAAATTTTTCACATCGGACTTAATGATCTCACAGCTGTTACTCTTTCCGATGAAACCACCGGCTGTATAATCCACTACTTCGCCGTTGGAATTTGTACCTGTTGCTTGTACAGTCATGCCTCCTGTGATGCCATTTACATGAGCTTCGTTGATTTTAACTCTGACACCTTCTGCCACAGAAAGCAGATTTTCAACTTTCAGCAAGTTGTTCAGTCCTAACAGATTCAAAGTCAGCCCGTTTCCACCTGCCAGATCTCCCGGACCTGCACAACCGGCAAAACCACCTACTCTGTTTTTTGCTGTAACAGATTTTACCTGATTTAATGTTACAGTATCCACATCTCCACCAACAGCCTCGCCAAGCGCTCCGCCGGCATAATTTTCTTTTGCTTCAACTGTATATCCATCATTTACTCCTGTCACAGTTACATGATGCACAGTAAATCCAAGGAAGTTTCCGATTCCAAGCGTATTATTTAAAAGTCCTGTGACATTTGCTGTTGTTACACTTCCGGCAATACCTCCGGCACGATTTTCACCTGCCGTAACTGTTTTCAATCCTGTAAGCACATTATCTCTTTGGGCTACACTGCTCGCATCTCCTCCGCCATGTTTCCAATACGGAAGTTTATTTAAATATTCGGAACTGGATTCTGCAATATAGACGCCATCACCGCCACCAAGAATACCACCAGAATAACTCTTACCAGCCTCAACTGAAACTGATGAACAATCCATATTACATCCCAGGATTGCTGATGGTGCAATTCCTACAAGTGACAAGAGCATACCTGATTTTTCTGGATCACTCGACAAAAGACCTGTCAACAAGTCTTTCACTGTTGTTAAAAGGCTTGCATCCTTGACTTCTTTATTTCCAAGGTTTGTAATCCATCCAACTGTTGAAATACCACTCACACCACCGGCATAACTTCCACTTGCTTTAACTGCGATGCTTCCATTCGCTCCGCAGTTGACCGCATAACTGTTTGTCTGTGCTCCTACAATACCACCTTGATAATTTTCACCAGATACTGAGACATTACATCCTGTCAGATTGCAATTTAACAAGATACTCTGTGGCTGCATTACTCGAATAAGTTCAACACCTACATCACTTAACAAACCTCGGATTTCTGCATCTCTGCTGATTCCTGCAAATCCTCCGCCGTATTCTTTTGCCGTTACAGAATAACTACTGTTTTTCACGGAGCAGTCAAAGATTCTTGTTCCTACCTGCTGTCCTACAAAACCACCTGCATAATCTTTATCCGCAGCTCCGATAGTTCCTGCCAGATTCTCTACATGACAGTATTTGATATTTACATTTTTGTATCCAGTAGGGATTAAACTACCAACCGGCAATGCATTGTCCAGAAGAATTGTGATCAAATCTCCAAGCCCAAGTCCCGGAATTGCATTTAACAATGATGATAATGCATTCACCGTTACTCCAAGAGCTTTTGACAATCCGTCATACTCTGTTACACCTTCTGTATAACCGACAAACCCACCCGTACGATCATTAATATTCGAAACACTGACTGTTCCTGTCACATCACAGTTTTCAATGGAAACATCTCCCACTAGCCTTCCGGCAAATGCACCTGTTGCATAAATCGTCGGATCCTTTGCTCTTGCATTTAAAAGTGCTGATAATGTATCTCTCAAATTCAGGTTTACGCTTCCAAATGTTAAAACTCCTACTAATAAATCAACCACACCACCTACAAGCCATCCAAGCCCTGATGTGAGTCCACTTATTATAGTCTGTGTATTTTTATGCGTATTCGTATTGTTTTGTACATTTACATTTTGTAATTCCAGGTTTGATACAGAGACCGTTCCGGCACTGACACCAATGTTGTTTACATTAACCTCATTCGTAATTGTTCCAAAAAAACCAATTCCTATATACTTAGAACCATCCATTTCTTCTGTCTGGTTCACATTCACATTAGAAATTACAGGTTTTCCAGTTGCCAAAATAGAATTTCCGTCCGTAAGTGTCGCCTGTCCATCTGCTAACTTTGCACCTTTGATATCCCCCGATACCATAAGCGGTGTCCAAAGATCATCTTCTTGATTTGAGTTCACACCATCCTTTGATAAGTCAACATCTCGGAAAATGATGTAATTTGCATTGGATGAATATTTAAGATTGCCGTATTCACTCCTTAATTTATATTTATCTATATTTTTATCAGGAAGACCATTTTCATTGACTCCACAAAATTCACCGGTTCCAACAGTAAGTCCGCCCAGTAATGTCCCTAAAAGACCACCTACGCCTTTAAGCAAACCTGCAAGAATGTTATCATCGGAAAGGTTTACATTCGCCAGCTTGTATTTACCGTTCTCTACACCGTTTGTTTTATCTTTATAATATAGATATGAGTTTTCTCCTTTGACATTGTCCGGCTTTGGATTTATAAGACCGTGAGTAGTTGCACCTTCTTTTGCTACAGCATCCAGACCAAGGTCCGCATCTCCCGGATAATAAGGACTGTAAAAAGGCTCGCCACCAAACAGACCACTTACCAAGCCCGGTTTGTAATAAACATACAGTCTCGGAGTTACGCTCTTATTGCTTCCAATTGCCCGCAGCTGTGACTCATTTCCGATCAGAATATATTTCTTCCCAGAAACTTCTACATATAACTGCCCTGGTTTTGTTCTTCCATCTGCATGTTCACCATCTAGCCACTGAACTCCATTCGCTGATTTTTCTGTCAATTGATCTGCAACCAGTTCCGGCTTATCCGAATTAAACTTCTGCGATAACACATAATTATGAGACTTACTATAAGTCAGATACTCCTGATCTTCTCCATCCGGATAAATCATCTGCCCCATACCAAACTGTGGTGCATCATAATCCATCGACATAACTGGTTCTGTTTCAGATTCTTCCTGTGCAAGCACCATTAACTGATATGGATTATATATGTAAATCGTGTCCGTTTCCTTATCATACAGCGTTGGTGTTTCGTTTTCTTCTACTTCCGTACCTGTGATAGTTCCGGTAAATGAATCCGGTACTAACCACATCTGTTCCGAGTTCATCTGGATGTCATTCATCAAAATGTACTGAGCATCTGCACCGTATTTCAGCTCTGTGCCTTCACTCTTTACTACATCTCCAGAACCAATCTTTCCGTCCTTATCACCCGTGTAAACATAAGCATCTGAACCAATCTGTTTTAACTGTTCATAATTATAAATGCATATTTTACTATCCTTATAATAAGCATCTATATTATCTGTTGATTCTGCTTTAACATTTCCACCGGAAGATTCCGATTCGTTATTCTTTGAGTTTTCATTTGTTTCCTCCGATATCGAAGATTCGGACTCCGTGGTGCCATTTATTTCATCTGAAACTGAGGATTCGGTTGATGCTTCATCATTACTCATATTGGTTTCATCAGAAAGGGCCACTTGACTCGTGTTGGTACCTGATGGATTCAGATCTGCCGCATCCGCAATATTCACTTGAGAAAATAAGATAGCTATACATAATATTACTGCGATAATTCTGTTCTCTATCCTTCTTTTTTTCTTCATATCTGGACCTCTAATCTTTTGCCTTCATTTGTTACTTTAATTTTGCCTTTTTAACCAGTTTTGCTGCTTTGCTGCCTCCTGAAAGCATTGCATCAGCTGATTGGAAAACGCTCCGCATTCACCATTTGAAATCATCCGTATTGCTTCTTCCGGTTCATATTTTCTTTTGTATGGACGATCATTGATCAATGCATCGTAAGCATCAACAATCCCAACGACCTGTGCACACATTGGAATCGCATTTCCTTTCAAACCATCCGGATATCCTGATCCATCATATCTTTCATGGTGATGTCTGCATATTTCATAGCTATATTGATTCAGCTTTTCCGTTGTTACCCCCTTTGGGAATCTCTGGGTCATCGCCGCACCTACTAATGGATGTTGCTTTACTACATTCATTTCTTCATCTGTCAATTTTCCATTCTTATTTAAAATTTCAATTGGCACTTTTATCTTTCCAATATCATGAATCGGCGCTAAATGCGCTACTGACGAAATTTCTTCATCTGTAATCCCATATTCCGGATAATTCTTCTGCAATTGAAGATATACCTGTTTTGTATAGAAGCTGATATCATCTTGATACCCTGATTCAACTATCTGATTATGATTCAATACAGTGGTTAAAAGTGATACCATATCCCAATACTGCTTTGCCATATCCTGTTCTTTTTTTATGAGTTCTCTTTCCATCTTTATAACCGTGTTCTGGACAATCTTCTCATTATGTAAGGTGATAATTGCAGTATTCTCATTTGCATCTATATATTTTTTTGCTTCCATCCAAACATATGCATTCTTATCTTTTCCAGTAATTCTGCGATATGGAAGATCTTTTTCCATACATCCATCAACTAGTCTTTCTTCTAATCCTTCACTTGATAAGAAGTCATGAACCATTTTTTGGTCAGAAGCATACACGTATCTTTCTACATATTGGCTTATGAACTCTTCATAGCTTTCTGTTTTCCTTACTTTCTCATACACTTCACGGATATGTGAATATACACACTCGTAGCTTTTTTCCTTCAAGTTCAGTTTTAATACAACATAAAATCGTCCAAAATATTCATCTTCTCCAGGGCGGATAACATCTGAAACTTTTACGCTCTCTAATTTATTATTGTATGTATTCTGCAGACTCAACAATATTTTATGTATCTTGCAGGTATCTTCTAAATTTCTGGAACAAAAACGATCTTCTTCCAAACAACGATTAATTGCCATTGTTTCCTCTACACACGATATGATATCCATTAAAGAAATGTTCTCCGGTTGTTTTGCCAGCATATAGCCACCATTTGTACCTTCACAGGCAGTGACTATTTTTGCATTTTTCAGTTTTTTCGCTATTTTAGGAACATAATTAGCCGAAACATTTAGCTTCCTTGACAATTCTGATGTAGATACCATCCGTTCCTGTGCTGCTAAGTAACACACAATTCTAATTGCGTAATCTGTTGAATTTTTTAGTTGCATCGTTATCCCTCTAATCTAAGCCCTGCAAAGTCTTAGTTTATATCAAAAAAATACTATCCTCTGTAGCAGTGATTCTTTTCCTGAAATATTTTCTCATCAGTTTCTCAATTATACAGATTGAAACCGGTTAATATAATGTACAATCAATGAAAATATTTATCCGTTTTTTTGTAAAATCTGTTCCATTGTATCGATATTCTCCATTAATATCTTTTTATGAACTTCGTTCAAAAAAAAGAAACCATGCCTCAACACGATTTCTCTTTCTTTTTCTATTCTATTTCTTTTAACATTTTATAAATAATCAGACCATTACTGACTGCCAGCACTTCATTTGCATTGTCAAAATTAATTCCGGAAATTTGTTTTATTTTTTCAAGCCTGTAAGATATCGTTCTATAATGAACAAACATTGCACCTGCAGTTTTCTTGATGCTTTGGTTATTTCTAAGATACATCTGCAAGGTTGTAATCAATTCTCCCTTATGTTCATCATCATATAAATATAATTTCTTTAATGTTTCCGGAATGCATCTTTCCAATTCCGTCATATCATCAACTTTGCCGAATATCTGGAAAAATCCGAGGTTCGAATAATGTACTACTGACTTATTCTTATCACCAGTCACCAGGCGGATAATCTCAATATACTTGATAGCCTGACTTGCTTCGTAATAAGATTCTTTCAATCGTTGATACCCTTCCACACTTTTTCCTATACCAATCTGAAAGTCTGTATCTTTCTTTCTATAAAGGATGCTTCGCTGGATAACCTCCTCTATTTCTTCCATCTCTTTCTGATATTCCAGTTCTGTCTGATTGGAATCTACCTGTTGAATCATAACAATCTGATCCATATTTCTGTAAATAAGCGCATCCGGCAAAAGATGCATCAATTCACCCTCGATAACACCTACTTCGTGAAGCTGTTCTTTTGTATATTTTCTTTGTACATTTTTTGTGATGGTATGAAAATCAACAACCCTGTAAGTATCGCTTTCTTTCATTCCGAGTTGTGCTGCCGCTTCAGTCATTTCTTTCGAACTCAGTAATCCATTCAGAATATTATGGATAATATCTCTCTGATACATCTTTTTCTCTTCATCCTGTGCAAATTCACTTAAAAATCTATGCTGCAAGTTAATAGCCGCATTTTCGATTTCCATACAAACATCCTGCTCTTTTTTTCTTAGCTCCCGTTCCATTGTTACAATCGTATTCGGAATCACTTTTGCATTATGAAATGTAATAATTGCTGTATTTTCCGTTACATCCACATACTTTCTAGCTTTCATCCATACATACGATGTACCGTTATTTTCAATGATTCCGCGATAGAAAATTTCTTCTTCCACACATCCATCTACAAGACGTTCTGTTAAATTCTCACCTGCAAAACATTTCTGGACATTCACCCAGTCTGCTTCACAAATATATTTTTCTGCATATTTTTTTATAAAATCATCATATGATTCTGCTGTTTTTACTTGTTCATAGACATCATGATTATTAGAATAAATACATTCATAATTTTTTTCTCTCAGATTAACTTTTATAACCACATAAAATCTTCCAAAATATTCATCCTTACCAGGACGGATAATGTCTGATATCTTTACGGTTTCCAAGCGGTTATTGTATATATTTTGCAGATCCAGCAGAATCTGATGTACTTTGCAGCAGTCTATATAATTTCTGGAGCAGCCTCCCTCTTTTTCCCGGCACCTGCTAATTGCCATGGTGGATTCTGTACACGATATTACATCCCTTAAAGATATCTTCTCTGGCTGTTTTGCAATCTGATATCCACCATTTATCCCTTCACAGGCTTCTATGATTCCTGCTTGTTTTAACTTTTTTGTTATTTTGGGAATATAACTGGACGGAACACTTAGTTTCTGAGATAATTCTGATGTAGAGATCATCTGCCTTTGTGCTGCCAGATAACATACGATTCTGATAGCATAATCCGTTGTACTTGTAAGCTGCATAGCTTTCCCCTTCCCTTAACTAAACTATTTTAAGTATTAATTCGTCTTAAAAAAATAGTGGGTTCCTGTCGGACGATGAAATTGATTATTCAAAAATTTCCATCAATTTCATCAAGATATGGGGGCCATTCTACTCTATCATCAGATATAAGATTTAGAATTCTATAAATAATAATATCGCAACATATAGTAATGCGATGATGGGTTTTCAATATAATTTTTTCTCATTGTCTATTTGGATCAGATAATGTTGTTTCTCATCACCATTTCCAAGATTGTATACCATTTTAATTTTTTTGTAATGTTCCAAACAGGAAAAGTTTTTTTATTTTTTTGTAAAATCTGTTCCATCGTATCGATACTCTTCCATATAATACTTTTTTTATGAACTTCGTTCAAAAAAAGAAACCATGCCTCAACATGATTTCTCTTTCTTTTTCTATTCTATTTCTTTTAACATTTTATAAATAATCAGACCATTACTGACTGCCAGTACTTCATTTGCATTGTCAAAATCTATTCCAGAAATTTGTTTTATTTTTTCAAGCCTGTAAGATATCGTTCTATAATGAACAAACATTGCGTTTGCAGTTTTCCTGATACTTTGCTTATTTCTAAGATACATCTGCAAGGTTGTAATCAATTCTCCCTTATGTTCATCATATAAATATAATTTCTTTAATGTTTCCGGAATGTATCTTTCCAGTTCCGTCACATCATCAACTTTGCCGAATATCTGGAAAAATCCGAGGTTCGAATAATGTACTACTGACTTATTCTTATCACCAGTCACCAGGCGGATAATGTCTATATACTTGATAGCCCGACTTGCTTCGTGATAAGATTCTTTCAATCGTTGATACCCTTCCACACTTTTTCCTATACCAATCTGAAAGTCTGTATCTTTCTTTCTATAAAGGATGCTTCGCTGGATAACATCCTTTACTTCTTCCATCTCTTTCTGATACTCCAGTTCTGTCTGATCGGAATCTACCTGTTGAATCATAACAATCTGATCCATATTTCTGTAAATAAGCGCATCCGGCAAAAGATACGTCAATTCACCCACGATAACACCTACTTCATGAAGCTGTTCTTTTGTATATTTTCTTTGTACATTTTTTTTGATGGTATGAAAATCAACAACCCTGTAAGTATCGCTTTCTTTCATGCCGAGCTGTGCTGCCGCTTCAGTCATTTCTTTCGAACTCAGTAATCCATTCAGAATATTATGGATAATATCTCTCTGATACTTCTTTTTCACTTCATCCTGTGCAAATTCACTCAAAAATCCAT
>NZ_QTWD01000012.1:107901-130044 GCF_003460955.1 Blautia sp. AF26-2
ACGTCAATTCACCCACGATAACACCTACTTCATGAAGCTGTTCTTTTGTATATTTTCTTTGTACATTTTTTTTGATGGTATGAAAATCAACAACCCTGTAAGTATCGCTTTCTTTCATGCCGAGCTGTGCTGCCGCTTCAGTCATTTCTTTCGAACTCAGTAATCCATTCAGAATATTATGGATAATATCTCTCTGATACTTCTTTTTCACTTCATCCTGTGCAAATTCACTCAAAAATCCATACTGCAAGTTAATAATCGCATTTTCGATTGCCATATAATCAAGTTCTATCAGTTCTCTATTTTCTTCTGTTATTGTTATATATATTTCCACCTCATTCAATATGGCAAATTTCACTACATATTGAACACGGCTTCCCTTCATCTGCTTCATATATTGAAATTTCGTAATAATATTGGGTTTATATGGCTGAATTTCATCTGACAATATTAACTTGGAGTTGTCCGAGTTTGTTGAAACCATACAATTAAGATTACCATAATACAATACAACAGGATTCTCGATCATGATACTTAAAAATTTGATAATATCACTTGCTGTATTGCTTGATCCATTATTTTTTAAAATAAACGTATTAAAATTATCATGTGTGATTTTAAAATACTTTAAGCGTGCAGTTTCTTTATCGAATACCTGCATTATAACATGGCGGATAATTCCCCAGTAATATAAATCTTCTGGAATTTCTACCAGAGGAATTTCATATTTTTTGCAGTGTTTTTCTAATAAACTCAATCTGCGTCCTGTAGGATCATATTCTTTTCTTTTCTTTACAATGAATCCACTTATATCACTTTTAACTAAATCTTCAAAATGCTGCTCTACTTCTCGATCACTGCATGATAAATATACCTGAAGACTGGTTATGAGTATTTCACCACCCGTCAGGTATCGCTCCATATCTTCAATTTCGATTATTCGAATGCCTTTCACTTCCAAATCTAGACCTTTTTCACCGCAAAGCAGCTTCATTTTTGGAAATTGTTCTGATTCAAGTAATTTTCTTACAGTATATCCCATCGTTACTCCTTATCCATTGCCAAATCAATACAACATAATATCTGTTATGTTGTTTATGGACAGATTAAGTTTCGTACGATATAATGTTAAATAACACCCTGCTATCTGTTATGCTGTTCATATTACATAGTTCCTTTCTGATTTTTTGGTAGCTGTGCCCTATTTAAGTACCGCTCTTGGTAAATTGGCTATAATCTTTATTATTTTTATTGCTTAAAGTTATCTTTTAGAGGAAATGAATGACTTGCAGAAATAGGGTAGAACAGGTTAATAGAGGCACTGTACAACATAACAGATATTATGTTGTACATTCCAATATTTCCTGTTCGACAATCTTATCCAGCTTCTTTTGGAACACTGTTTCTGTAGTTGCTGTATATATTCTCGTTACATTGATACTGCTATGTCCAAGTAAATCAGCAAGACCTGTAATATCTTTTGTCACTTTATAATAAATTCTTGCAAATAGATGTCGAAAATTATGCGGGAATATTTTTGATTCTGCTACTCCTGCCTTTTCTTTTAATCGTTTCATTTCTCTCCAAATATTACTTCTGTCTTTTAACTTCCCATTTTTCGTGACAAATATCCAACCTTCTGCTATTTGGTTATTATGGCAATAGGAAAGAAGTTTCCTTTGCAATACCTTCGGCAAAAAAATCCTTCTATACTTTCCTTTATTATAAATCTCTATCTTTCCAGATTTTACACGCTCCACTGTAAAAAATTTTATTTCGCTAATCCGAATTCCTGTACATGCTATTGTTTCAATACACAATGCAAGCTGTTCTTTTCCTTCTGCCATAGCTGTTGCAATCAATTTCCTGCATTCTTTTTCTGTCAATTCTTTCTGATCCTGTAAAAAAGGCTGCTTCTGCACTTTTATTCTTTTCACTTTCAGCTTTCCTACATTCAAAAATTCCAGGAACTGATTCAAGGCGGCAAGCATTGAATTAACACTATTGACAGCATATTTTTGAGCAAGCCATTCTTTATATTGCAACAATACTTTTTTATTGATCCGCTTATCATCTGCCAAAAAAGATAAAAACTTTTTTATATCTGCCATATATTTATTGATTGTTGCCTTTGCATTTTCTTTCTGGTATAGATAATCTGCAAATTTTTCTATCTCACTTTCTGATAGCTCTATTGAAAAATCCATCTGTTCCATAATCATAGTCCTCCTGAGAATTCATTTTCTTTCATTATAGCTGTTCGCTTTTTTGTATTCCCATACACTACTTTTTCTACTTGTTATGCATCCAAGATTTTTCAATATTTATCTCCGATTATATATCGTATTGTTGATTTTAGTCAACAGTAGACGCTTATTTTTATCATCTATTGTGGATATAATTTAACAATACGAGAGGAGATGTCTTATACTAATGTCGGATAGCGAATTATGTTTACAGGAAATCGGAAAAAGAATTATGGATCGTCGAAAAAAGCTGGGACTCACTCAAGAAGCACTTGCAGAAAAAGGGGAAGTCACTACCCAGTTTGTTTCTTATGCTGAATCAGGGAAGCGAGCAATGAGGCCTGAAAATCTGCTAAAAATCTCCTCTGCTTTAGAAGTAAGTGCCGATTATTTACTCACTGGTGAAATTATAGATAAGGATCTGTTGATTCTTTCAGATAAGCTCCGTCGACTCACTCCTTCACAGGTACGCACAGTTGAAGCTATTATAGATGAATGTAACAACCTTTTTAATCAGAAAGAAATTACCCTTCTCTCTCAAAAAAGGAATGGAAGCTACTAAAACAGTAACTTTCCATTCCTTTTTTGAGAGGATGAAACTTTTTCTGTAAAATAATGTTTATAAGGTTCTTCTATGATACAATAAATATCATTAGAAGGGCCTTTTATTATGGCAAGACAAAAGAAACCTGTACATCGTGTACAAATGACAGAAGGAAAACGAAACATCATCCATCAGCTCCTGGAAGAGTACGATATCCAGTCTGCAGAAGACATTCAGGATGCGCTCAAGGATCTTTTAGGCGGCACCATTAAGGAAATGATGGAAGCTGAAATGGATGATCATCTTGGTTACGAAAAATCCGAACGCTCAGATAATGATGATTATCGCAATGGTTATAAGCGGAAACAGGTCAACAGCCGGTATGGCTCGATGGAAATCGAAGTGCCACAGGATCGCAAATCAACGTTTGAACCACAGATTGTGAAAAAACGTCAGAAAGATATTTCCGATATTGATCAGAAGATCATTTCCATGTATGCCAAAGAAATGACTACCCGGCAGATTTCCGAAACCATCGAAGATATTTATGGCTTTGAAACTTCTGAAAGCTTTATTTCTGATGTGACTGATAAGATCCTGCCACAGATCGAAGACTGGCAGAACCGGCCACTGGACGAGGTCTATCCCATTCTCTACATTGATGCAATCCATTATTCTGTAAGGGATAATGGCGTGATCCGAAAGCTTGCTGCTTACGTGATTCTGGGAATCAACACGGAAGGAAAAAAAGAAGTTTTAACCATCAGTGTTGGCGATAACGAAAGCGCAAAATACTGGCTTTCCATTATGAATGAACTGAAAAATCGTGGTGTCAAAGATGTATTAATCATCTGTGCCGATGGTTTAACCGGAATCAAAGAAGCGATCGCAGCAGCTTTTCCAAAGACGGAATACCAGCGCTGTATTGTACACCAGGTAAGAAACACGTTGAAATATGTCCCGGATAAAGACATAAAAGCCTTCGCTACGGATCTGAAAACCATTTATCAGGCCACAGATGAAAAGAAAGCTCTGGCAGCCTTAGAGCGTGTAACAGAAAAATGGACACCGAAATATCCGAATTCCATGAAGCGCTGGAAGGATAACAGGGACGCAATCTCGCCGATCTTTAAATTTTCAACGACGGTCAGAACGGTGATTTATACTACAAATGCTATTGAATCCCTGAATTCTACCTACCGGAAACTGAATCGCCAGAGAAGCGTATTTCCAAGCGATACAGCTCTATTAAAGGCACTGCATCTTGCCACATTTGAAGCTACGAAGAAATGGACCAGTACGATCCGCAACTGGGCACAGGTGTATGGTGAACTGAGTATTATGTACGAAGGACGCCTCCCAGAGTAACGAATAAACAGGCGAATAAGACGGGCGGAAAACCGCCTGCTCTTGACATGCCATTCAACAACTGTTATATATAAAACAAGGGTGAGAAGCCTGATTTTCAGGCTTGCCACCCTTGCATATCATAGAAGAATCTTATTTACAGACTTTTTCTCACAGTCTCGCAGATCCCCTGCAAAGCTTGAAAACTCTGCAGGGGAACACATAAATTTTATTTTCCCTATGTAATCATCTCCGGTTTCATCTTTCAAAAACAGGTATATCCGAAACATCCCGCTTTTCATTACGGATATAATCCTGATTATACGGAAATCTGGCAACCTTTGCGCGAACCTTCATCTGGCGGGTTCCCGGCGTTCCCCAGAGTATTTCAAGCTCCGTTCCTTCTTTGGCATATTCTGCGGAAATAAAGGCCAAAGAAATCATGCTGTTATAGGTATAAGAGATGATTTTTCCGCTTGTGATCCCGATCTCCTTATCTGCAGCCAGCACCTTATCTGCCCGGTACTCAAAACCAAACTCTCTGACACAGAAATAGTATTCAAGAGCGGATGGTTTGGTAATATCCTCGCAGGGTTCCTCCCCAGGGCTGAGCATGGTTGCAAAGACTTCTGCCACATCCTTGGCGTTCCATTCCAGGGTTACGCATTTTTTTTGTGGCTTTTCCGACATTTCAAGAAGGGCTTCTTTTCCAATGAAGTCATGATTATATTTAATCAGGAAATCCCATCCCACATCATAGGGAGTAACAAAGCGAGCCTGAAGATCATCCCCCACACTTCCGAGAAGCCTTCGATTGAGATTGAACATGGATAACTGAGGCACTGTGCGCATATATTCTGTCATTTTCTCGCTGGTTTCCAGCCACGGAAGCGGATAGTGAAGATTGATATTCGGGAATCCAGCCTCCGTATGGTTAAACAGGTTATAAGCCTGGAGCCCAAGCTTTCTTGCTCCCAGCTTTTCACCTGCCGCCCATACCAGATTATAGATCTCCGCATAATCCGCCATATCTCCGTGAATTTCATAAGCAAGGTTGCCGGACATGCCAAGCCGGATGATGCGTACCTGTTTTCCGTTTACCTCCTGGATTCTATGTCTGCCGAATTTGATGTCGTGAAGATTGGCCTGGAATGCATTTTCCAGAATCTCTAAGGACTTTTCACCGTCAATCTGGATAAAATATTCCTTTCCGCTCATGTTTTCGCCATGCACATCCAGATCTGATGTATTGACATAATAAGAGATCACCGGATCAAGCCAGTAGGTTCTGTAACGATCTTCTCCGATACGGATTACAACGCCGTCTGTCAGAATCTGACCTTTCTCATTGCACATTACGGCATGGCGTATGCCGTTCATTCCCAGCGTGGTAAAATCATTTGTACAAACCTGTCCCATTAATTTAACGGCATCCGGTCCGTATACATCATAAATGGGGGATGTCATAAGCGCCGTTCCAATCCATGCGCTGGTCTGATATGCCTTGATCTCATCCTCCACACCCGTATAAGCATATGCCGTAATAAAAGGTCCCTGTGGGAACAATAAGGTGGCGCCTTCCAGCGCCGGATTCATCATTTCTGCCATTTTTCGTCCTCCTACTGTTTTTAATTATCTGTAGATGTTCTTGTTCCGATTAAATGATTTTCCATATCTTCAAACATTTCTCTTACCGTGATGGGCTTTTGCCCTGTCAGCTTTTCAAAATCATCTGTAAATGTACTCATTTGATTCAGACGGATTGCCCTGCCAAAGGACACCATTCCATCTGAGCAAAATGGAAAGTTCTTCGCCGTGTCCGCCCACATTTCCTCCGTTGTCCTTGGAACGCCGATGGAGTCAAAGAACTCATACATCTCATCATCGTTGATATATTGATATTCCGTCTTTTTACCCGTAACCTCCGAGGCGATTGCCATGTACTGTGCAATTGTCAGAAGCTCGGCTCCATTTATATCAACAATTCGATCTTCCCAATCAGACATTGCCGCACAGGCCGCCGCAAGCGCACAGTCATCCCTCGAAACAAATGCCATTTTCCCATCTCCCATGTTATTGCGGATGATGCCGTTTGTATTTTCAACTGCTTCCACAAATGTGGAGACCATTGCTTCCGCATATTGGGAATCCCGAAGAATCAAATAATGGATGGGCTGTTTTTTGATATACCTTTCGGTCCATACATGATCGTTTACTTCGTAAGCATTGATATCCTCATGTCCGGCTCCTACAATCGATGTATAAACCAGTTTGTTTACACCTGCCGCCACAGCCGCATCAATTGCAATTTTATGTGCCGCTCTTCTTTTCTGTCCAACGAATGGCATGGAGATCAGAATAACTGTATCCGCATCTTTAAATGCTTCCGTCAGTTTTTCCGCATTGTTAAAATCGGCAATTCTGGTTTCAATGCCCATTTCCTGGTATTTTTCAAGACCATTTTTTGTTGGAGCCGTAAAAATCAAAGCTTCATGAGGATATTTTTCCAGCAATACACGGGCTGATCTGCTTCCAAAATTTCCGTCTACTCCATTTAACAATATCTTTTTCATAAAAAATAATCCTTTCAATTATATAGTTATAATATTAAAAAATCGATACCCCTTTATAGGATACTCCCTCAGCTCTTTTTATTGCCTCCTTCCTTTTGTCTGAATTATATTATCTCCTCTCTAACTGTCGGCGCCTGAACAGTGTTTCCTATATATCCATAGTAAAGCAGTTGCCATCTCCCGTCATCAGTTATATAATTCATTTATACCGTCTTTTTTCGTCAAAAATAACCAAAGGAGTTTTTTGCAATGAAATCTATGAGCATTTCTGTCATCCTTGACTGGATTCCTGATAAATACAGGATTTTTTATAAATCTACGGGCTTAGATCAATTATTCCGGCATGCCCGCATGCTTGATGATTCCATGGAAATAATCGATAATGATTTTCTGTATTTAACACAAGAGAGCTCTTTCCTTGATAGGGAATGGGATATACGTAAGCCCCGGTTCCTGATTTTCTGTACCAAAACCGGATCAAAGGAGGGACAGATAAACCCTTCCTGGATGGAGCATGCCGCCATCTTATATACGGACGAGCCTTTTCATAAGGTATTCCATGAGTTTCTGGATATTTTTGATAAGTACTATGCCTGGTATGAGCAATGCCTAAAGATAATTATCGAAAACAAAGACGTTTCAGATCTGCTTGATTATGCGGCCACCTTTCTTTGCAACCCGATTGCCCTTTTTTCTCCAACCGGAAAGCTGCTGCATTATACCGGGAAATTTCAGGAAAAAATCGAGGGAACTCTCTGGGACGAGGTTATCAATTTCGGCTTTACACCGACAGAATCCATATATCCTGACGAACACCAGAGAGTTATGCAGGAAATTCACAGCGGAAACCGCTTAATCTCCAGCGTCTTTCGTCAGGATCCATCCCATCACTCTCTGACCGCTCCGCTTTATTTTGAGGGAAAAAACTTTGGAGCATTCGGTACGACAGATATGAACGGTCCCTTTACGGAAGCACAAAAGGCTTTGTTATTAGAAGTCGTTCATTTTACAGAGCTTGCTATGAATCACCAGATTCAGCCTTTTCTTTTGCAGGATGAAGAAAACTATTATGTTATACGGCTTTTACAGGGATATCCGGCAGATGAGCTTTCTACCTCTTATTATCTCCAAGCCAGAAATTATACGAACGAGGATATTTGGTATCTTTATCAATTTTCCCTTCCGGAATCTGACGTCTCGGATACCCGTCAGTCTGCCTATATTCATCAGATAAAAAACATTCTGCCTCATGGAGTTGTCCTCTATTTTGAACATTCTATTGTTGCGGTTTGCCGCAGGCGGGATTTTGATCCTGATTATGAAAAATCATACGCCGCACTGGAGGATTTGCTAAAACGGCTTTCCCTTAAGGTCTATATAAGCACCCGTTTTTTTAGATTCACGGAGCTTTCCATGGCATATGGACAATGCAGGCTTATGAAATCTTACCCTTTGGAGCCTCAAAAACATATTCAAAGGTTTGATGAAGCCTTTCTACATGTTTTATATGGTGTCCTTAAGGAAAAAAACTCCTTGCCGGGCTTCTGCCACCCAGCTGTTTTATCCCTGTGGCAAAGCCATATGGAGCAGGATCTCACACTCATTCATAATTTAAAATGCTATCTTATCAACGGAAGAAATATAGCGGAGACTGCCCGGACGCTTCATCTTCATAGAAACACCTTGATCTACCGGCTACGAAAAATCGAAGACCTGCTCCATATTTCACTGGATTACCTGGATGAAAATATGCTTCTCTATTTATTAATATCCTGCTTCATCTGCGAAACACTCTAATTTGGACATCCTCCTATGCTTGAAATTTGGCTTGCGACAGCAATTTCATTGCAACATAGGAAGATTTTCATTTATTTTGTGATTCTTACTTTTGATTGTTTCCGAACTGAGGGAGTAACAGCCCACAGAGGAACATAATTACCATACATATGGATGCAAGCATAAACAACAAACTATAATTATCTCCCGCAATCGGTGTTCAAAGACCACACAATTTCTTCAAATATTGGAGGCTCATTTTTATCCTTTAGCAACCCCTCTTTAATACTATCAACAGTTTCCAAATATTCACGTAATAATAATTTTATATTTAACGTTGGTGTTTTATATGTATCCATTGAATAATGAAAAAGCAATTCATCCATCCGCTGTACAAAAAATAGCATTCCTTGCAAATCAGAAATATCCTTCCAGTTTTTCAACCCTCTCTTAATCATTAGTCTCCTATGTATCTGGAATCTCTCAAAATATAAGGATTCCAGAGCATCTAAATCGTAACATTACCATTAAACACTCTTTTCATCAATCATTAGTCTATCATCTACAATTTCATCAATCTGATTCGATTGTTTAATCCGATTTACAAAATCATAATTCAGCAGTTCTTCATTCCATAAACGCACAATATTTTTCTCTGTGCAATATTGCAAACTTTTTATAATTCGAGAAATTTTATAAAGATAACTACCCTCATCATACATAGCATCTTCATTTTCCCATTCTTCCATCTGCCCCGAATATTGGACAATCGGCAAATTATTTGCAGCTTCTTTTTCAATCCGCAAATAATTATTAGCCATTAACTTGCAGCTATCATGCGCTTGCAACAGGGTTTTTAAATCTTTGTAAACAATTCTTGATTTTACATCATAAGCAAAATATGGCGTTACTTTTCCATCTAGCGGATTAACAAATAAATGACAATATGAAAATCCTTCTAGTTCGTTTGGTCTTTCCACATCAACAATGCAACCATGTATCTTTCCAGAACCTCCGAGATGCTTAATAAATTCAGAAAGCTTCTGTTGACCTCCTGCATATCTATATAGTAGTTGATTTACATTTTCCGCATATTTTTCAAGATTAGCATAATAATAAGATAAATCTTCCAGTCTATTTCGTCTTAATCTCCCCAATTTGCCACCGTTCATAAGATAAAGAGATTTTCCTCTTGAACGTTTTGAATATTCGCAATATATTAAAAATAAATACATATTATCTCTTTTTAACATATAAATTGTTCCATCTTCCCTTTTTAATGACATGGAAACCAATTTCCCTCTGTTAAAATCAATATACTGCTCCTTTGTTATTTCATGTACTCCATCTTGATAATAAGCAAATATGTCATAATCATTATCACAATAGAAATATTTTAATCCAATATTCTTTGCTCTATATCCAATTTGATTATCAGCATATATAGTTCTCCTATCGCTTATTTCATAAAAGTTTTGGTGATTATGTCCGTTCAAATATATCCAATATGGATTGTGTACTTCTGTATTCCAGTCCCCTTTCTTGACGTGCGTAAGGACTATAACTCTATTTTTCCCTAAACATTCCAGTATTTTTGTGTATATAGTATTAAAACGATTTGTCTCTTGTATATCTTTCTTCCACGCTGCTTCTCTTGATAATTCATCAAAACTTTTCCCATATCGTATATTTGACGCATTAAATTTTTTATTTAAACCGCTAAATCCTATTCCACCTAAAATAATAACCGAACTACATTGAGCCTTATTCCGTAACTCTTCTTTGCTCTTTTTCTGTATTTCTGCTTCACTGAATATTTCACATTTTTTTCTATCTTCTACACACATTAAATCATTTTGCAAAAATACTATACCTAATTTCGCAAAAAATTTTCTATATATCTCTACATTATCTTCCATCTCAACATAAGGATCCCATAATTCGTGATTACCAGGCACAACCACTATCTGATTTGGGTTCCACCCCTGTATAAGCTCATTATAAAAGATAACCGTAAACTCAAAAATAGATGAAGTATCCCCTGCAATCAGCAAATAACTATTAAATGGTCTAGTTCCAATGGAGCGAACCATGCTTCTTGCCAAAAATTTTATATATGAACGTATTTCTTCTTTTGTTGCCTTATCCTTAAATTTATTGCAAACTCGATGTGCCAAATGGATATCGCTAATATAAAAAAACGGAATATGGTTAATATCAAACCGTTCATGTTCATCATCGTCAACGGGCTTAGGATAACAAAATTCATCAGGTATCATAATTTCATTATTTTCCATAATTTCGTCAGTTTCCAAAGTCTTTTTTATAGCAGCAAAATATGTTCCGTCATATAGTCCTTGCGATTGCAATATCTCACTATTAATAATTGCACCTTCAATATTATAATTTCTTAAATCAATTCCACGAAAATCAAAACTTCTCAACTCGGCATCAAAAAGATTTCCTTCTAAAAAAACATAGAATTTGCCAAAATCTTCAAATTTTTCTTGGACACAATATGATTCTTCTATTATCTTTTTGTCGTCAAATATTGATTTATGATGCCCACATACCACTTTAATTTTGACATTAAACTTTTTCTCCTCAGAATCATAATATTTGTGTGTAAATTGTATTTTCCCTTTTGATTTTTGATAACTCAAAATATCTTCAGATATTTTCACCTGTTCTGGCATATACTGTGCAATAGAAAAATCTTCTTCCATATAATTTATACATAATGCCTTCACATCTGGGCGATTAGGCATATACACTAACCACTTAGGGTTATGTGCAACAATTTTTTCTATTAAATCAATTTCCGTATTATCATCAAACAATTCATATCTTTTTTTCTGTGAAATAAGCGACAATATGTTTACATCTTTTTTAATCGCATTTATACAAATCGTTGATGTTCTAAAATTTTCTGGCACATTATTCAATAATTCCGGGGCTGCTTCAACTGCTAATTCACACATTCGTTTAGTAACAAACTGTTCAGGGACATACCGAAATGCTTGTCCATTCTTTTTTACTGCTGCCAAACACATTTTGGAATCTAAGCACTTTCTGGACACAAACTGTAAGGCTAAAGGATTTTGTCTAATAGCCGCTTTGCAAAGTTCTATCGTTTGCTCTTTTTTAGGAATCTTTTTCAGCAACATACCATCTCTTTTTAATTCCTTTATAATATCCATTCTCCCCTAACCCTTTCTCTAATTTTCATAACTTAATTATAGCTTCTTCATTGGAAAGAGTAAAGAGAAACAGCAAATCCCCACCAGCCATTCAAGAGTGAACTGAACGACTACACCGCTCTTGACTAACTGGCGGGGATTCGCTCCATGGCAGCTAAGAGGGCTTTAAGCAGCCCTCCGTCTGTCAACGGGCTTCCCGATTATGTTTTCTCCTTGCAGCCCGTTTCTGCTCGGCTTCTATCTGTTCCTGCTGCTTTGCCCGGTCAATCATCGCATTAACCTGTTCAGAGCCGACCACAGCTTTTATACGCCCAAAATCTGCCGCCACTATCCTCAATTCCCGGTTTTCTTCCAAGACTTCTTCCAGCCTGTTTGTCAGCCGCTCGTTTCCGCTCCGTTCCCTGTTATATGCCGTTTGCAGCTTTGTAAACTTATTTGAAATATCCAGATACGCCGAATAAACAGAGCGCATGACTTGTACGATTTTCTTTACCAACGGCTTTGCTTTCTTTTCCCGATACGACTTTGCAGGTTCCATAACTGCTGCTTCTGGAAGCGTCTGCTCCGGGTCTGCGGAAAAATCCGCCGCCAGCTTCTCCATGTTCTTAACCATAGGAGCAAGTTCATTCATGCGCTTCTGGTATTTGTCCGCCTGTTTCTGCGCTTTCTCTGATTCCTGCTGGGACTCCTGCAAATCTTCCTGTAAGGAACAAATCTCATCATCAACCTGCAACAACTGTTCATGCAAATCTTCATTGATTTCTTGAAAAGTAGCGTTTTCTTCCTGCAATTCCGCTTTCTTTGCTTCCAACTCTGCGACCTCCTTTGCCCGCTTCTTTTTCTCAAAATCCAGAACGGACAAATGCTTCTCATGTATATATTTGCAAGGATTGGACTTATTATATTTCCCTGCGCCGACCCTTCTTCATTCATCATCAGTTCTCCTCCATCTATCACTCCTACCTTAAGGTACTTCTTGACGAGACCTATAATGTTAGGGTCTTTGATATAGAGATAGAGGAACTTGATAATCCATTCATGTTTCATGTGGTCAAAGAAGCCTTTTATATCAGCATCCACGATATAACAGATTTTAGTGTTGTTTAATCTCTTGTATAGTTCTTTTATTGCATCATGACATCCTCGGTTAGGTCTGAACCCATACATGCAGTTCAGAAATCTCGGTTCATAAATAGCTTCCAATATCTTCTTTAGTGCTAACTGAACCATTTTGTCCTCATAGCACGCAATTCCTAATGGTCGAAGTTTTCCATTGCTTTTGGGAATATATACCCTTATTGATGGCTGTGGCTTGTAGGATTTTCTTTTCAATCTTTCCACCAGGTCATCTATGTTTTGTTCCAGATTTCTCTCGTACTCTTTCTTAGTAATTTCATCAATACCAACCGCTTTGCTACCATCTAATTCTTTGTGGCATTGCAAAAGCATTTCTTTATTGATTAAATGATACAACGATGTGAACTCTGGTCTTGGCGAATGCGCCGATATTTCTGCTATTCTTTCTAATTTTGTTTCCATCAATACCTCCGTCCATGAGTACGGTTGATGTGTCCTCAGAAAGACCATTATTATGTAGCTCCCTTTCCTCCGTTGGCATTACCCAATTTCTACGGTACTATGAAGCTATCCGACTGCCTATTGTTCTTTTGACATTCTTCTGTTTTGCAGTTGTTTGTCATACTTGCAGTAGCAAGAAACAATAGGCTCTCCCCAGTTGACTGAACAGTCACTATGTGAAACATAAAGTGCTCTTTGACCCCGCAGAAGTAAACCACTTCTTACCATAACGATTCGGTTTATGTTGCTTTCCGCTGGAATTAAAGCGTCAGCTTTCTGGATGTCAAAATTTCGAGGCTCAATCACACTCTCTATTTCCTCGCTGTCTACGCTTAGCAACTGCCATTACTGACAGCCACCCAAGACTCGCTACTGGTGGTTGGTTAGACCTTACCAGACAGGCTTTCCACCTGTTAGACTATTCGCCCTTGTCTGGGCGCACAATTCCGATTTATCGATTTTCTAAGTCAAAAGTTGTTACTTAATTCAATGGAGATTCCATCAATACAACTTTCTTATTTGCTGCATCCATCATCACTTCACATCCGATAGGCATAGTAAGCATAGGGTGTGTATGGCAACAATCAAAATCAGCTAATATAGGAATTTTAGTATCTCCTAAAACTTCTAATAGAATTTCATAAGGACATTTTCCAGTTCCATTATCATCGAATTTTTCATGTTTTCCCAAGATTATTCCACTTACTTTTTCAAATACACCAGCAAGTTTCAACAATGAGAAAGAACGTTCTATTGTACACGCATCTTTTAACGAATCCTCAATAAACAGAATATCTCCCTTTTTAATCTCCGGCATATATTCAGTTCCAAAAAAGCCCTCCATTGTGTTAAGATTTCCGCCTATCATTCTCCCCTGACAAATCCCTGGATTCACGCATATCCAATCATTTCCAAGTTGCTCTTTTGATCTGTCTTGTTCAGCCCAATTGATAAACTCTTCTGTCCAAACCTCTGGCTTTTCATAACAATAAGGAAAAGATATTGTCCCTTTTATCATAGAGTTAAAACTATCAAATGTCCAATCAACAAAAGGAGGCAACTCCCCAAACGAAGATGCAACAGCCGGTCCATAAAAAGTAATTAGCCCTGTCTTTGCGTAAATAGCAAGCAATAAGGCGGCAACATCTGAATATCCAATAATTATTTTGGGATGCTTCTTTAAATATTCATAATCAATATATGGTAAAATTGAGTTTGTATTGTTTCCGCCAATAGATGCCATTAGAATCTGAACATCCTCATTGTATAAGAGTTGATTAAACTCCTGTGCTCTTTCCTGAATTGTTCCAGAACGGTAGTTATCCTTTTTTCGGTATAACTGCCCATTTATTATTTTATAACCTTTAGATTCTAAATATTTGACTCCTCGTTCATAACGAACAGGAACAGTTGCAGAAATTGGTGATGATGAAGAGAATACGCCTATTGTAATATCATCTTTTAATTTTCTTGCCTTCATATTTCAAGTTCCTCCAGAAATTCCAGTTTAATTGTTTCAATTATATCCCTCTGCTCTTATTCTGGCAATTCTTATCTATACAAAAAGGCAGGCGTTCCTACTCTTAGAACGACCACCCATACTTTTGTATCAAATTACCTTGCGCCTCTATCATGTTTTCTTCTTACAGCATATCTCTGTTCCTCAATCGCCTGTTCCCTCTGTCTCGCTGTCCTCACTGCCGACTGCACCACATCTGAACCAAGTACCGCTTTTGTTCTCTGATAATCCATTTCTACACTACGAAGTTGTTCATTCTCACTCAGCACATCATCAAGTCGATTACGAATCCGCTCTTTCGCTGACAATTCTTGATTATAAGAGATTTCCAATCTGTCATATTTATTAGATATTGTGCGATACTTCACGTAAAGGCTGTGCAGTACATTCACAATTTCTTTCAATAGAGGTTTAATTTTTTTATCCCGGTAAGACTTTGCAGATTCCAAAGTTCCGATCTCCGGCAGCCATTCTTCTGGTCTGAAAGAATACTCAGCCGCAAGACGTTCTAATCCCTGCACTGTAGGAGCCAGTTCTCTAATCTTTTTTGTTGCTTCAGGAGCTTTTGTTCTGCTTTTTGTACTTCTTCTTTTACTTTCTGAGTATCAGCCTCCATTTGTTCCCGTTCGGTTCCTGCAAGAGCTATTTGCGTCTCCAATTGTCCTAATTCATCCTGACAGTCAGCACATTTCGCTTCCAGCTCGGCAACTTCTTTTGCACGCTCTTTTTTCTTAAAATCAAGAACCGATAAATGCTCTTCATGCGTATTCTTTTTTTCCCATTCAATCCCATGTCTTGCCATAGTAGCAGCTAACTGTTTCTTTTCACTGTCTATCCATTGATCCTGTTCTGTTTTTGATTTAGACCCCCCCTGAAAGCCAAGTACTGCTAAAGCCTGTTTCAAAGATACTTTTGTATCCATTCCCCGCCCTTTCCAGCCGAAAACATAAGGTACAAAATCAATGTGTAAATGAGGAGTTGCTTCATCCATGTGCAGATATGCCCCAAACACTCGAAGCGTCGGATTCCGCTTTTCAAACTCCTGCATATATTCATCCAAAATCTTTTCCGCCAGCAAGCCGTTCTCCGTCATGGCTCCCATATCGTCTTTATTTCCAATCTGCATAACAACTTCATGAAATAATTTTTCCTGGCGTCCAATTCGGATTTTTTCATAATAATCATCTATACGCCGGTCTTTACGTTTTTGTTTTTCGTTGTATCGTTCAACCGCATCGTCAAATAATTCATGGTAAACTTCACGCAGATTTTCATCTCGATAAACTATATTCCGATAGCTGCGTTCATTGTCAACATTCTCTGCAACAAACTCTCTGCGATTGTAGGATAAAGAACCTTTTCCTTTCATACCCGATATCGTTCTTTTCAATCGGCATTTCCTCCTTTTTCAGTAAACAGGTGCCGGATACGGCACATAAGTTTTGTTACTTTTGTCAAAAGTAACGCAAAAGCACTTTCGACAGCCTTCGTCTATCAAAAGTACCGTTGCGCCCTGCCGGGGGCTATTCCGTCCTACAGACGGGCGGCTGTTCCATCCGTTTTACTTCCGCAGCCATAGCTTTTCGAATAGCCGACAGTATATTTTCTATCGTATATTCGTCCCATCCGGCAAGCCATATCAGCGTCCGCATTTCTGCCGCAGTCAGTTCCACCTCTCCGAAAATCTCATTGAGTGCGGCAATCCTCCGGGCTTCGCTTTCGTAAAAATATTTGTTCACATTCCGGGTTCCCCATTCTGGCTGAATGATCATCTAACCACACCTTTCTCTTTATCTGCTATTCACAGGAGCGTGGCACGCTCCTGTCTGTTATCATCAATGCAAACTACCAGCGGAAGCTATCCGTCATTCCACGTCTGTCCAAATATTCCAGTCTGGCTCTTTCCCGTTCTTCCTCGGTAGGTGCAGTCTTATATTTCGCATATAGCTCATGCTGCACCATTGCATCCAATTTTTTCTCCAACCCTTTCCGGATTTCTTCTGCCCCAGAATCATCTAATCCCACATGGTAAAGGAGTAATTTCCGAAACAAATCCATATTTATCTGTACACTTTTCATTATGACCTCCATTCAAGGCAGCAAGATTACCATATCTATAGGAAATGGAAATCTTGCCATCTTCATTTTTATTCCTCCGGTAACATCCAGAACCACTGACTTCCAATTTTTACGGATTCTATTTTCAATTCCTTCTTTGCATTCCACATGGTCTTACTTTTAATTCCTCTGTGTTCTGCCTCCTCTGCTATTTTTGCCTGTTCCATCGCTCCATCAGACAATATCTCTATCAAAAACTCCTTTGCCTCTCGCCCCTTCCGTCCTCGGTTGTCACCAGAAAGCAAATCATCCGCACTGATATCATATTCTCCTATCCATTTAAATCCGTTTTTTTTTATCCAGACGGAAAGCAATAGATTTCCCTTCCGGAGCCAACGAACTTTTCACATGGCACACTACTCTGATTTCTGGATCATCTTTTACCCGTCCGACTATCAACACACTTCGTGCTGCCGCCTGAAAGTCAATGGAACCTAACCCTCTGTAAGAAGATTTTCCATTACTGTTTTTATTCATATGACCAATCAGAACAATCGCACAATGATGTTTTTCTGCTAATACAGCCATTCGTTTCATAAGCGGACGAATTTCATTTGCCCGGTGCATATCCACATCAGCTCCCAAGAATCCCTGTATTGGGTCTAGAACCACCAGACGAGCTTTTGTCTGTATAATTGCTTCTTCCAGCCTTGCATCCATCATTGTCAATGCCTGTTCATTATCATCAATAACTAAGACTCGGGAGCAATCCGCCCCCGCTGCAAGCAGTCGAGGTTTTATCGTATCTCCCAATCCATCCTCAGCAGTTTGGTAAATTACGTTTACCGGCTCTGCAGCTGTTATTTTCTCTTTTATTTCAGTGTTTTTATCAACTGGCAGTATCGCCTCTCCTTTTGTCAGTTTAGCAATAATCTGCAATACCATCGTTGTCTTCCCCTCCCCAGGATCCCCCTGTACAATGGTAACCTTTCCGAAGGGAATAAACGGATAGAGCAGCCGTCGATTTTCTCCACTTCTACTTGTTCCATATTAATCAATTTTAAGTTCGGTTCTATTCTTCTTTTATCCAAAATATCCTCCATTTCTTGTTGAAAGATGACGGAGACTTTGGTAGAATACCTTTAGTAAATGATTTGGAATTTCTACCAAGTCTCTGCCTTTAGGTGTTTGCCGACACTTAAAGGCATTTTATTTTTCATCATCCTGCATCACCGTTCTAAAATCATTTGCCATCAGTCTTACGCCTGAATCACCACCTGTAATTTTAATAATCTGTTTCATTAACGCTCTGCAATCAACCAATGTCTCTTGCAGTTCCTTATTTTCTGTGTTGATATCCTCCAACCGTTCCCTCAATCTTCGTATTTCAAGTCTTAATCTGTCGCTCTGGTATTTTCCAACCGCAATCCTTATTTCCTGATAAAGCAACGATTGTATGAAATACTTTCCTTTCGGCATTCCACTGACAATGATACGAGCCTCCAGTTCCCGACGTTCCTCCGGTGTCATCCGGAAACAAATTGTCTGATTCCGTTTTCTGTTTTTATCCAACCCACTTATTACAACGCCTCCTTATATTCACTGTCTAATCGATCAGCTATCTTGATCTGCTTATTAGGATACAGATGAGAATACGTGTTCAATGTTGTCTCAATCTTTTCATGTCCCAAACGATCTGCTATTTCCAATGGAGAAAAACCAAGCTCAACCAACATACTAGCGTGTGAATGTCGCAAATCGTGAATTCTGATTCTCTTTACTCCGCTTGCCTTAATACCTCTTTGCATTTCATGTTCCAAGAAATACTTTGTAACCGGAAATAGGCGGTCATCTTCTTGCACTTCATACAAGCTATCCATATAATCCTTAATATCCACTACCAGAAATTCTGGAATTGTAATCAGACGTTTGCTTTTAGGCGTTTTTGGTGGAGTGACAACATCCTTTTTTCCAAGCCTCTGATAGGATTTTGTAATGGAAATAGTGTGTTTATCCAAATCTATATCTGCCGGGGTCAAAGCCAGCAGTTCTCCCAAACGCATCCCTGTCCAGTACAGTATCATAAAGGACATATATGACTGCCTCTTATCCATGATGCAATCTACAAACTGTCTGAATTCGTCTATCGTCCAAAAACTCATTTCCTCTGCCCTGCTTTTTCCGATACTTCCGGCTTTTGTACAGGGATTGCCTTTCAGGTCATAATACTTGACCGCATAATTAAATATTGCACTCAGTTGGTTATTGATTGTTTTCAGATAGGTAGGCGAGTAACCTTTTTTAATCAGTTCGTTCTGCCATCGTCTGATATCCGCAGCGGTAATATCATTCACACGTTTCTGTCCAAAATACGGAAGAATTTTCAAATCGATAATATATTTTTTCGTTCTCATGGTATGCTCACGCAGGCGTGTTTCCATATCTGCGTAATACATCTTCAGGAACTCCTCAAATTTCATATCGAAATCGGCTTTTTGTGTGACAAGAAAAGTCCTCAGCCATTCCTCAGCTTCTCTCTTGGTAGCAAATCCTCGTTTTGTTGATTTCCGGCGCTTTCCCTGCCAATCCGTAAATCGGTATTGGATTAGCCATTTTCCAGTTTTAGGATCCTTTTCAGCTTTCATGTCTTACCTCTCCTTTCTACGCACCGTAACCATACCAGCGTTTTTCTAAATAACATCTGGGAACTTTGCCTGCAATGACCAAGAAGCCCTGTTCAGCCAGTTCCTGATTCAGCTTACGAATAATCTTATAAGCATGTCCAACAGAAACACCCAACATCTCAGCGAGTTCACTTGCGGTAATATAAATTTTGTTTTCTCCTGTCATATTTCTTTCCTCCTTCTTAATTATAGCTTTTTCGCTACTTTTTATATTTTCATTATATGTAGCGACATCGCTATTGTCCAGTGTTTTAAAATGTCTATAGAAAAATTTTTTTAATCATGGTATAATGTAGCCATCTCGATACAGGAAAGGTGATAAAAATGACCATAGGCGAAAAGATTAAGTATTGCAGAAAACAAATCGGTATCACACAGGATAAATTGGCTGAATTAACTGGTATCCATCCTGTTTCCATTCGAAAATATGAAACAAACAAAATGCAGCCACAACCTCCTCAATTAGAAAAGATCGCAGCTGCTCTCGGTGTTAGTTATAACGCACTGAACGGCAGTGACACTGCCGGGCTCCGTCTGAAAACAGTCGGTGACCTCATTGGCGTGCTTATGGTACTTTGTAATTCTGGCGTCCTACAGATCAGTGGCGAACGTGGGGAAGATATGCTATTAAAAAAAGAGACAGTATCTATTCAATTCAATCCTATCCTTTCCTCTTATCTGGAATTTGGATATACCACCAGAGGGAAAGCACACACATTATCCTTGCAGGATATTCTGTTAAATGTCAAAAGCTACAAAGTATTGAATGACCTGTTAAAGTGGGAAAAAATGAATTTCATTTACCATAGTGCTTTGAAGTCCGCTGGAGGAAATCCAAACGAGGCTACTCAAGCAGCTATTGATGAAATTGCAGAAACGAAAGAAAAAGTAGAATTGGAATTGCAGAAAAGCCAGATATTACTTGATACATCTAATGGTGTTAAAGTAAAAGTAAATCCTAATTCTTTGAAGTGAAAACTTGTTATAAGGAGCATATATGTCAAATAAAATAGATAAGCCAAAACAAACTGCTCCGCAGCTAATTACTAAAATGAAAAGTAAGGGCATCACTTTTAAATACATCACTGAAGAAAAGGCTGCTGAGTATCTTACTGATAAAAACAATTACTTACGCACCGCTGCATATCGGAAAAATTATCAAAAATATAATAACGGTTTAAATATTGGGAAATACATAGATCTTGACTTTTCCTATTTGCAAGAGCTATCAACCATCGATATGCACTTTCGTTTTTTAGTATCAAAAATGTGTTTAGATATTGAACACGATCTTAAAGTGCGAATGTTAAAAGATATAGAAACCGATTCCACAACCGATGGCTATGATATTGTAAATACATTTCTAAGTCACAACAGCTACATCATTGGCAAATTGGAAGCTACCAGCGCTTCTCCCTTTACAAGTGATTTGATTCATAAGTACTTTACAGTCCAACGAGTATATAACCCTAAAAAAGGGAAAAAAGAAAACAAAATCACCTTATATGATGACTGTCCAGCTTGGGTCCTTTTAGAAATGCTTACTTTTGGAGATTTTATAAAATTCTACGAATTTTACTACTCCACAAGATCATATAGCAAAATATCTTTCCCTGTTATAAACCTTGTCAAGAGTTTAAGAAACGGAGCCGCACATAATAATTGTATATTAGCAGATTTGGCACATGGAACTTCTCGTCCGCCTGCAGAAATTAGCCAGGCTATTGCAAAAATAGCTTCTATCAATACCACTCAACGGCAGAAGAAACTCTCTTGTCGTCCAATGCTTGAATTCATAGCTTTGCTTTATACTTACATTTTAATAGTATCAGATAAGGTGAAACATCATAGAACGCTAGAATTAGAAGATTTGTTCTTCAACCGAATGCTCCAAAAAGGAGGGTTTTTTCTAAAAAATGAATTGATTAAAAGCAATTACGAATTTGCTTGCAAGGTTATTGACTTTCTCTTTTAAAAATTTTCAAATCATAGTTAGTTAAATTTGTCAATACTTTTTTTCAAAATCTGTTGACTTTTTGGCTCTATCTACATATAATAATATCAGAATCATAAAAACGTATTACGTTTTTGTAAGGGCGGCGTTGCGACGGCGTTCTATTTTTTTGTTCAAAAATAAATTGTACTCAACAGACATAGTAAGGTAAGCGCCAAATAATAAGTAAACGGTAGAATACGAGTAAACGGTAGAATACGAGCACCTTGACAAATAGCAGACCGCTTTTGCGGTCTGTTTATTTTCCGCTGGCTTTTTGCGGCTTTCTAATGTTTTCGGGCAACATATCTGACCATGGCAGAAGTTCTGCAAGAAAATCTATGTTTTTGTCATCTACATGTTTGGGAATCTCCGTAAGCAGATATTCGAAATAATCGAAAGGTTTCAGGTTATTCGCCTTTGCAGTTTCTGCGATACTGTAGATGATCGCTGAACTATTGGCTCCATTGACCGTATCGATCATCTCCCAGTTTTTCTTCCCTATACAGAATCCACGGATCGCACGTTCGCTGGCATTGTTGTCTATTGGAACATCCCCATCTTCCAGAAAAACTTTCGTAAGCGCAAAATATTGCTACGTTACTCATGAATTACGCTTGCACCA
>NZ_QTWD01000013.1:0-358 GCF_003460955.1 Blautia sp. AF26-2
GATCTCTGCCGTTCCGACTCGGATCAGCTCGTTTATTTTATCACAGAACTTTTCGTTTGTCAAGAACTTTTTTATTTATTTTTTGAAGTTCTTTCGAATTTCTCTGCTGTTCTCTCGATCAGCAACTCGTTTATTTTATCAAACTCATTTGCTTTTGTCAAGAACTTTTTTCAAGTTTTTTTGAAGCAGTTCTTGTAACCCGCGGCAGCCACCCGGCTCCGAACTAGGTTTTTCTGTTTCAAAAGAACTCATTCACTGTAGCTCTCGCTGACAGCTTAGTTATAATAACACCGCCCAAAGCAAAAGTCAACACCTTTTTTCGAATTTTCTTATTTTTAGAAAAATATAGTTAATTCTG
>NZ_QTWD01000013.1:368-119163 GCF_003460955.1 Blautia sp. AF26-2
TTTTCGAATTTTCTTATTTTTAGAAAAATATAGTTAATTCTGTATATTCATTCTTTTATCTAACTACTTGTTAAATGCAAAAAATCAACAGAAAACACTTTCTGTGACATCCTCCACCACCTGTAGAGGTGGGGGCTTCCCTAACCTCGGTAGGTTTGGTTCTCGTTCGATAGCACCAATGTGCTAAGCATAGGCGAGCTATCCCCGTGTGTCCCACGGTTTTATTATATTACGTTACGGTCATGCCACTACCAGCCGCATTCCCTCATTTCTGATATTAACAGCCGCATTTACATCTCTGTCGTGATGGGTTCCGCACTGCGGACAATCCCACTCTCTGACCGCAAGTTTTCTTGTCTCTGCGTTCCTGTAACCACAAACTGAACAAATCTGACTGCTGGCGAAAAATTTGTCCACCTTCACAAGTTTTTTACCCTGTTCCTCAAGTTTGTATTTCAAGAACCCTGTGAACATTCCCCACCCGTTATCTGAAACAGATTTTCCAAAGTTCAGCATCTGTGACATTGCTTTCATATCTAGGGATTCTATACATACACAATCATAAGCATTTGCTAGCTGCCTTGACAGCTTATGCAGAAAATCCTTTCGTTGACTGGAAACCTTTTCGTGGAGTTTTGCCACCTTGATTCTCTGCTTGCTACGGTTGTTCGAACCTTTCTGCATTTTGGAAAGTCTGCGCTGCTCCCTCACTAATTTTTCCTCTACATTCCTGTAATACTTCGGATATGCAGGTTCATTCCCGTTGCTGTCACGATATAATTCATGCATGGAAAAATCTAACCCCAGAAAACTCTGCATCTCTTTTTCCTGTACTTGATTTTCATACTCAAAAAGAATACTTGCATAATATTTTCCGCCTGGTGTCTGGCTTACTGTTACAGATTTTAATTTGTATTCTTTCGGAACAGCTCTGTGTTGTTTTAACCGGACTTGGCCGGCTTTCGGCAATTTCAAATATCCATTCAATATGGCAATGTTTCCGTTGATACAGATCGTTGAATAGCTCTTTTTATTCTGTTTTTTAGATTTAAACTTTGGAAAACCTGTCTTCGGCTGTTTGAAAAAATTCTGAAATGCCGTATCAAGATGCCGAAGCGATTGTTGTAATGCGACACTGTCTACTTCCCTCAAAAATGCGTATGCTTCTGTTTTCTTCATTTCAGCCATTTCTTTTGCACAAACCGTGTAAGTTACCGCGGTTTTGTCCTCCTCATACTGCCTGATTTTTCTGGCAAGCCAATGGTTGTACACCATTCGGACACAGCCGAACGTTCTGGCAAACAAAACTTTCTGCACATCATCGGGGTATATTCTGAATTTATATGCTTTGTTTGCCATGTTGGTCACTTCCTTTTTCGATCCGTTTGTCCCTGACTTTCAATGTATTTTTTGATTACTTCCATCGGGGCACCGCCCGTTGTGAGCAGGCAAAAACTCTGGCTCCAGAAATGTTCTTTCCATAATTTTTGCTTTATCTGTGGAAATTCTTTTTTCAGAAGTCTGCTGCTTGCACTTTTATATGCGTTTATGAACTTGCTTATTTCTGTATTTGGATGCGCCTTGAAAAGTATATGCACATGGTCTTTATCGTGATTCCATTCTTCAAGGGTGATATTGTAATTTGGAGCAATATACGCAAAGATCTCTTTTGCCCTGCCGGAAATTGCGTCATCAAAAACCTGTCTGCGGTACTTAACCACAAGAACAAGATGATAGTGCAGCAAAAACACTGAATGTGCATTATTATCCAAATCCATTGTATTTCGACCCCTTTCTGCCATTCGACTGATTCTATTATACCATGATTAGAACCCACTATCAAGAAGGTAACGGACGCAATTCATCTCCCACCTTAGAGGTCGGAGTCTTCTTGCTGAAAGAGGATAAAAGTCCGTTTTCTGCTGACTTTTCTTCTTATTATTAGTCAAGCGGATATTCGCAATCCGTTTCGCTACTTGCTCATAACCGAATAACTGCTTCGCAGCTTATCAGGAGTGACTTGTACCACTCCTGATACAAACAAGTCCCAACCCACTGCTTATTGCTCCACGCAATGGAAGCAGGGGACTTGCTTGATTCGATTAAATCACTTTCGTCGTCCACTCCGAGCAGTCCCATACGCTGGTTGCCAGGCCATCATAAAATTCCGGCTCATGGCAGACCATAAGAACAGTTCCTTTGTACTCTTTCAGTGCGTTTTTTAACTCCTCTTTTGCGTCTACATCGAGATGGTTGGTCGGCTCATCGAGGACAAGAAGATTGGTTTCGCGATTGATCAGTTTACAGAGGCGAACTTTTGCCTGTTCTCCTCCTGAGAGCACACGCACCAGGCTTTCAATGTGCTGTGTGGTAAGACCGCATTTGGCAAGCGCTGCACGGACTTCATACTGAGTATAGGATGGAAATTCTTCCCAGATTTCCTGGATACAGCTGTTGGTGTTGCCTTTTGGCATTTCCTGCTCGAAATATCCGATTTCCAGATAATCGCCAAGCTCCACGTCTCCGCCAAGGGACGGGATCAAACCGAGGATACTCTTTAAGAGCGTTGTTTTTCCAATTCCGTTGGCACCGGTGAGCACGATCTTTTCGCCACGCTCGATCGCAAAGGTCAGCGGTCTGGAGAGCGGTTCTTCATAGCCGATCACAAGTTCTTTTGCAGTCACAACGAAGCGGCCCGAAGTGCGCGCAGTGCGGAAATGAAATTCCGGCTTTGGTTTTTCTTTCGCAAGCTCGATCACATCCATCTTATCCAGCTTCTTCTGCCGTGACATAGCCATATTTCTGGTTGCCACACGGGCTTTGTTTCGTGCCACGAAATCCTTCAGTTCACTGATCTCCTGCTGCTGACGGTTATAGGCAGCTTCCTTCTGCGCTTTTTTGACCGCATAAACCTCCTGGAAGTGATCGTAATCACCAACATAACGATTCAGCTCTTTGTTTTCCATATGATAGATCAGATTGACAACACTGTTCAGGAATGGAATATCGTGAGAGATCAGAATGAAGGCATTTTCATACTCTTCAAGGTATCGTTTCAGCCAAGTGATATGTTCCACATCCAGGTAGTTGGTCGGCTCATCCAAAAGAAGGATGTCCGGTTTTTCCAAAAGTAATTTTGCCAGAAGTACCTTCGTTCTCTGTCCGCCGGAAAGTTCGGTGACATCGCGTTCGAGACCGATCTCTTCAAGACCAAGCGCACGGCCAATCTCTTCTATTCTGGAATCCAGAATATAAAAATCATGTGCATCCATCATCTCCTGGATCACGCCGAGTTCTTCCATCATTGCATTCAGCTCGTCCTCGGAGGCATCGCCCATGGAATCGCAGATCGTGTTCATCCGCTCTTCCATCTCGTACAACCAGGAAAAAGCACTTTTTAACACATCACGGATCGTCATACCTTTTTCCAGAACGGTATGCTGGTCCAGATAGCCGACACGGACGTTTTTTGCCCACTCAACCTTTCCCTCATCCGGCATCAGCTTTCCGGTGATGATGTTCATAAAGGTTGATTTTCCCTCGCCATTTGCACCTACCAGACCGATGTGCTCCCCCTTTAGCAGGCGGAACGATACATCTTCAAAAATCGCACGGTCGCCGAAGCCGTGGGACAGATGTTCTACATTTAAAATACTCATGCATAAATTCTCCTTCTTCTGTTGTATTGGAATTTTCCGATCTCCTGACCGTTTTCTTTTTCATATTATAGTCTGAATCATTATATAGGGAAATTCCCTCTTTTGGCAAGCTTTTTCTATACCGTCCCAGGCTTTTATCCCGTATCCGGAAAGTATCCTTTTCCGCAACAAAAAAGAAGAACTCCTTCGGAAAAAGGTTCTCCTCTCAGAATTCTTCTTTCTGTTTTTTTGTTCCAAAACCATAACCGTTTCGGAATTTTAAGAACATTTCTTTTTTTGTCCGTACACCCACTCCGAATACATTTCTTTTACGGATGGATACATATACTCCACAATATACTGCGAATTCTGCATTTCTTCACGCGTAGATTCGCCGGAAAGCACAAGTGCTGCAGAAATGCCCGCCATGTTGGCGCACGCAATGTCCGTATAGAGACGGTCTCCCACAAGAACAGCCTCATCGCGGGTTCTGCCTGTCATATCAAGTGCCATCTCAACCATCCGTGTACCTGGTTTTCCGATATAAGTCGGCATGCGGTGGACCGCATGTCCGATCATCTCGCAGATGGAACCGCAATCCGGCACGTAGCCGAATTCAATCGGACAAGCATAGTCCGGGTTCGTTGCAGCGTAATCGAGCTCCGGGCGCTCTGTCAACAGCCGACAGATATCCGTCAGTTTTTGATACGTCAGTTCATTGTCATAGCTTGCAAGCACACATGCAATTCCTTCTTTCTCCGGATCGTGGGTGGTACACACACCGAAGCTCTCCAATTCCCGGATCAGAGAGTCCGTTCCCAGCACATAGACGGGACGGGATCCATATTTCTGCTTCAGATAATGCGCTGTTGCAACAGAAGCCGTCAGAAAGTTCGCGCTTGTTGTCGGGATGCCCAGCTTTGCAAATTTTTTCCGGTAATCTGCTACGCTCATCGTCGTATTATTTGTGATAAACACATAATCTCCACCGTACTCGGACAGTCCGTTTAAAAACCGGTCTGCTCCCGGAATCAGACGGTTCCCCACGCAGATGGTTCCGTCGATATCCAAAAGGAACAGCTTTTTTTCTCCAATCGGTATCACTTCGCGTTGCGGCAGGAAACGGCCACATCCGGATAATTGGTGATGACTGCGTCAACACCGGCCTCCATCAGACGCTCGATCTCCGCCTTATCATTGACCGTCCATACATGCACAGCAAGATCGCTTTCCACATACCGCTGAAGAAAGTCTGCCATCTGCACATGAAAGGTTGCCGGATGAAGAGCTCCTGTTCCGATTTTTTTCGCATAATTCACGACATCATAAATAATATCTGCGTAGAGGATGCCGGTGCTGGCTTTCGGATCCAGTTCCAGAATTTTTGCAATGCTGTAATGGTTAAAGGAAGAATAAATCACGCGATCTTCCATCTCCATCTCTTTTGTCAGCTCGAGTACCTTTTTTTCCAGGTCTTTATACCAGAAAATACCGGTTTTCAGCTCGACATTGATCGTCATTCCCGTTGGTTTTAATGCTTCATATACTTCGCGAAGCGTCGGAATTTTTACATCCTGATACTCCGGATGTGTCTTATTAAAGTTCAGGATCTTTAATTCCGCAAGCGTATAATCTTTGACAAATCCGCTTCCGTCACTGACCCGGTCGATTTCCTCATCGTGGACAACAACCATCTCGCCATCTTTTGTCAGCTGTACATCCAGTTCCACACCGTCTGCTCCCTGCTCTGCTGCAAGAAGAAACGCTTCCAGTGTATTTTCCGGTGCATATGCACTGGCTCCTCTGTGTGCCCATACTTTTGTTTTCATCTCGTATCTGTCCTCCATTTTCCGTTCCCATTTCCAAACCTGCACTCTTTTCTATCTTTTTTCCCGGCTGCAGCTTTTTTCTTTTATCGTAAACCCTGAAAATAAGTCAAGCGGATATTCGCAATCCGCTTTGCTACTTGCTCATAACCGAATAACTGCTCCGCAGTTTATCAGAAGGAGCTTGCACTCCTCCTGATACAAGCAAGTCCCCACCCACTGCTTATTGCTTCACGCAATGGAAGCAGGGGACTTACTTGATTCGGTTAAAAAAAGCGGTACTGACTCTTTTGCATTATTTGGCGGCTTACTATAAATCCGGAAACACGCCGGATTTTTGTCTCCGACGCATTTCCAGTCATATCTGAAAAATCATTTCCGTAACTCGGATCTTCCCCTTCATAGAAACCGTTCAAACACGCTTTGGGAACTCGTTTTTCTTCACTATAGGACGAAATCTTATTTTTGTAAAGCCTGTCTCTTATTCATTTACCAGATTATAGTCCTCGATGGAGCTGTTGATCTGGGAAGCCATTGATTCTACTGCTTTCTCCGGAGTCTCGTTTCCGTTGATCATATTCTCGATTTCTGTTTCCACAATCTGTCTTGCCTCCGGGAATACAGAGAGAAGTGCGCCGGCGTACTGCGGCTTGGAATCGTGCAGCTGGTCGATTGCGGTCTGGAACTGCGGATACTGTTCTACATTATCTTTAAAGGTCTGCTCCTCATCAGCAGCTGTTGTTACTGGGAAGTAACCCGTCTCGGCATTCCAGTATGCCTGAGATTCCGGGGAAATCAGGAATTTAATAAATTTCCAGGTAGCTGCTGCTTTTGCATCATCGTTGTTGTTCAATGCCCAGAGAGATGCTCCTCCGATGGAAACACCGCCCTCATCGCCGTCCTTGATTGTCGGGAAATATGCGGTTCCAACTTCGAAGCTTCCATTGACATCCTGTAAAATCTGCTTCAGAGATGCGGTAGAGCCAAGGGTGATCGCTGCTTTTCCGGAAGTAAAGTCTGTCGTTGCGGTATCACTTCCGGCACGGCCTACGTTTGGTGCAACGTCGGCATCGTTCAGGGCTTTCCACTCATTTAAGATGTTGAGCGCTCCGCCGTTGGAATCAAATTCAACTGCAGTAGCAGCGGCATCACGGCCATTTCCATTATCCGCATAGGAAAGTCCCTGTTTACAGAGCCACTGTTCGAAATACCATCCATAGATGGAGAGTGCCAGCGGTTCACCGGCTCCGCCCTTTGTTTTCAGATCATCACCGATAGCAAGAATTCCTTCCAGGCTTGTCGGAACCTCAGTGATCCCTGCTTTTTCAAACATATCTTTGTTGTAATACAGAATCGGTGTGGACGAATTGAATGGCATCGAGTACAGCTCATTGTTTACCGTATAATAAGCAGCGATATTCGGCTCGATCTGGGAAATGTCATAGCCATCTGCATTAATCAGCTCCTGCATCGGAATGACCCAGCCGGAATCAATCATAAAGCGTGTTCCGATATCATAAATCTGTACCAGGTCTGCTCCCATATTTCCGATCTGTGCACTTTTCAGTTTGTTAATCGTATCATCATATTCTCCCTGATAAACCGCCTCAACGGTAATGCCATCGGTATTCTCTTCATTGAATTTATTGACAAGATAATCCATTGCCTCGCCATTGACACCGCCCATGGAATGCCAGAAGGTAATCGTGGTTCCCTTCGTATCCTGGTTTAAATCCGGTGCTTCTGCGCCATCTGCCGTACTTCCTGCCTCTGTGCTGGCTGTGGTTTCATCCGTTGTTGCACCCTGTGCCTCACTCGTTGTTTTTCCGCCTCCACATCCAGTAAGCGCCATAGCTGCCATAGAAGCCGCAAGAATCGATGCAATCACTTTTTTCTTCATTTTTTTCTCCTCGTTTTTCATACAGTTTTCTATTCTTTTTTCTGTCACAGGAATCAGCCCTTGACTGCTCCTGAAAACATTCCTTTGATTAAGGCCTTCTGGCCTACGATAAAGATGGAAATGGATGGAATGATAATCATTACCACGCCCGCCAGCATCAGGGTAATCGACTGTGCGTCGACGCTGTTCAGCATACTGATACCAATCTGTACGGTACGCTTGCTGTCCGAACCTGTAACCAGCAGCGGCCACATGTACATATTCCATGCATTGATAAAGGTGTAAACCGCCATTGCTCCCATTGCTGACTTTGTCAGCGGCATCAGGATTTTTACGATAAACCGCAGATTCCCGCAGCCGTCCAGCTTCGCCGATTCATAAAGCGAAATCGGAAAGGTCATGTAGAACTGGCGGAACAGGAAAATTCCCATTGCAGAGGTAAGAGAAGGCAGGATCAGAACAATATAGGTATCGAGCAATCCGAGACTTCCTACTGTCAGATAATTGGAAATAATGGTTGCCTCACCCGGCACCATCATGGTCGCCATGACCAGCATAAACAGAACATTTTTTCCTTTGAAATTCAGGAAAGAGAAGGCAAATGCCGCAAGAGAACATGTTACAATCTGACCCAGCGTAATGCTGCCCGCAACCAAAAATGAGTTCAGGACAAAGCGTACCAGCGGAATTTTATGAAATGCTTCCACGAAATTTTCCAGCGTCGGATGTTTTGGCACGATGTTCATTGCCATTGTGTAAAGCTCGCCGGACGGCATAAACGCTACACTGATGGTATAAAGCAGCGGAAACAGCATAAACAGACAAACGATCAGGTTCATGGTAACCAACGCTGTTTTCTGAAGCATTTTCTTTCTTTTTGCTTTTGCATTCATTGCCAGATGCAGTGCCTGCAGCTCCTCTGCAGAATAAGTTTTTGGTCCGGCAATCGTAGTTGCTATTGTAGACATCAGTATTTTACTCCTCTCTTTTCCATGCGGAACATAACCAGGGTAAGCGCCATGACAATCAGAAACAAAACAACGGACTGTGCGGCTGCGCTTCCAAACCGGTAATTAAAAAACGCATCACGGTATATCGAATATACAATCAGGTTCGTGGATTCTCCCGGTCCTCCCTGTGTCAGGATTTTCACCTGTCCGAATGACTGGAATGCCTGAATAATGTTAACAACCAGTGTGTAGAACATGATCGGAGAAAGCCCCGGCAGTGTCAGCTTAAAAAATTTCTGTACTGCATTCGCTCCATCTACAGAAGCACGCTCATAAATCGAATCATCAATGTTTCCAAGTCCCGCCGAAAAATACAGGAAATTGATGCCACTGTTCAGCCATGCCGTAAGGACAGCCACACAGATCAGCGCATATTTCGGATCACTGACCCAGTTAATGCTCACATGCAGCAATTTGTTTACGATACCGATCGTGGGATTTAAAATAATCTTGAAAATCATGGCGCCTGAGCTCGATGCTACTGCCATTGGGAGTGCATAGGAAGTACTGAATACCCGGATTCCCGGGAAAGCCTTGCTGCAAAGAACTGCTCCCAGAAGGCCAAGCGCCATACTTCCGACTACAACAATCGCCACAAATTCCAGTGTAACCCAGAGACCGTTGTAAAAGGATGGATTCGATAATAAGCTTTTATAGTTGTCCAGTCCCACATACAATTTCGCTTCTCCAAGCTTGTTTGTCTTATACAGGCTCAGATAAATGGTTTTAAAAAACGGATAAAACAGAAAGATGCTAAAGATCACCATACTCGGGATTAGATACATATAAACTTCTGCTTTTTTACACTTTTCGATTACTTTTTTCACTTCTTGCTCCTTCTTATGCTGTTGCACGTTCTTCTTTTTCAACCGGCAGAGATAAAATATTTTCTTCTGTAAACGGATCAAAGATCTGTGCTTTCTCCATATCTGCATACAATGTAATGCTTTCCTTTACAGTAACCGGCACCTCGGAAGGCACTCTTGCTGTAATCAGATTTTTTCCGGTATTCATATGCAGATACGCTTCTGCACCGATCATCTCCCGCAGGTCAACAAATGCCTTCAACTGATTCTCTTCGTAACAGATCCGATGTGCGGAAGCGGTTGTTTCGTCCTGTAAATCCTCCGGTCTCAGACCTAAGATCACCATTTTTCCGAGATAAGCGCGACGAAGCACCATTTCGTTCTCTCCTTTTGCACGAAGGGTAACTCCTCCGTCTGCCTCCAGATAAACCGCTCCGTTTCTTTCCGTCACCATCGTTTCCATAAAATTCATACTCGGAGCTCCGATAAAACCGGCCACAAATTTGTTTGCCGGATGGCGGTAAATCTGCCCCGGTGTATCCGCCTGCTGCACAACACCGTCTTTCATAACAATAATTTTTGTACCAAGCGTCATCGCCTCCGTCTGGTCATGTGTAACATAAATCACCGTCGTTTTCAGTTCCTTATGTAATTTTGCCAGCTCCACCCGCATCTGTGCCCGCAGCTTCGCATCCAGGTTCGAAAGCGGCTCATCCATTAAAAATGCTTTCGGCCGTCTCATAATTGCACTTCCAATCGCAACTCTTTGTTTCTGACCGCCGGAAAGTGCTGCCGGTCTCCGGTCAAGTAAATGCTCAATTCCAAGCATTTTAGCTGCTTCATGTACCTTTTTATCAACTTCATCCTTGGGCTGTTTCCGGATTTTCATAGAAAACGCCATGTTTTCATATACCGTCATATTCGGATAAAGCGCGTAGTTCTGAAATACCATCGAAAGATCGCGATCCTTTGCTTCTACATAATTACAAAGCTGTCCATCGATCCAGAGCTCCCCGCTCGTAATCTCCTCAAGACCGGCAATCATCCGAAGCGTCGTCGATTTTCCGCAGCCGGAAGGTCCAACAAAAATCACAAACTCCCGATCCGGTATTTCAAGCGAAAAATCCTGAACCGCATAATGTTCCTTATCATAAGATTTACAGACATTCTTCAACACAATATTTGACATTCGTTTTTCTTCCTCCTCGTCTTGTCGAGATTCATTATACCTTTCCTTCCGTAAAGCCCACTACCACCGCTTTGTAAAATACCCGTTAATAAAATAACCGGTTACTTTACAAAAAATGTCCACATTTTCCCTTATCTCCGTCTCCATCCCCTTCTTTTCCAGCCATTTTTCCGGATCACTCTTTGTAAAATCCCCGAAAATCACCCGCAAAACCAATTTTCAAAACGAGTTCTGAATAGCCATTCCTCTTCCCAATACCAGACAGATTATTTTGACACACAAAAAAAGGGCCGTAACTATCAAAGTCACCGCACTTTTTCATCACAATATCTATATTCTTCTCTCATCTCAACGCAGTGGGCGCTCCCGCGCCCACATTCGTGTCCGTCCTTCGCACAGCCCCGTAACGCACACAAGGGTGGTGCGCATTTGCAGGGAGCGTGTAATTCTTAGGTTCTGGTATTTTGCGTTATGCGCCAAAAATCAACTGTCTGAGCGACAGCGAGTTTTGATTTTTGGCGCATGGTTTTAGCAAAATGACAGAGCCTTAGAATTACTAGCTCCCGAAACCGCGCATCACCCTTGTGTGCGTTACGGGGCGTCCGTCCCCACCTCAGAGCCTATTCCACCGGTTCCGCCGGCACAAACACCCTGCTGTTTTCCTGTTCTTTTGGTTTTTCCGCTCTTTCCGTTGCCTCCCTGCAGAAATACTCCTGTGAATTCACCAGCATCTTTCCGCGCTTATCCGGCTTTGTATACGTTCCGTCTGCCTGTAAAATACTGGCTTTCACATTATCCTTCATCTGGATATCAAGAATATGCATTACTTCTTTCTTGATCTGCTCATCCTCAACCGGGAACACGATCTCCACCCGTTTTTCCAGATTTCGCGGCATCCAGTCCGCGCTTCCCATAAACACCTCTTCATTTCCACCACTGTAGAAGTAGAAAATCCGCGCATGTTCCAGGAAATTGCCGACAATCGAGCGAACGGTAATATTCTCGCTGACACCCGGGATTCCAACCTTCAGACAACAGATTCCCCGGATAATCAGGTCAATCTTTACTCCGGCTGCCGAAGCACTGTAAAGCGCCGCAATAATATCGCGGTCGCATAACGAGTTCATCTTCGCAATAATATGCGCTTTCTGTCCCTTCTTCGCGTGTTCCTCCTCCATAGCAATCAGATGCAGGAATCTGTCTTTCATCCAGAGTGGCGCAACCACCAGTTTGTTCCAGTGATCCGGCTCCGAATAGCCCGAAAGCATGTTAAATACTGCTGTTGCATCCTCACCGATCTTTGCATTGCATGTCAACAGGCCACAGTCCGTATACAGCTTTGCCGTAGAATCGTTATAGTTTCCCGTGCCAAGATGTACATATCTGCGAATGCCTGTCTCCTCGCGCCGAACCACCAGTGTAATCTTACTGTGTGTTTTCAGTCCCAGAAGACCATAAATCACATGGCATCCCGCCTTTTCCAGCATCTTCGCCCAGACAATATTGTTTTCTTCGTCGAACCGTGCCTTTAATTCCACCAGTACGGAAACCTGCTTGCCGTTTTCCGCCGCCTGCGCCAGTGCCGCGATAATCGGAGAATTGCCGCTCACACGGTACAGCGTCTGTTTGATTGCCAGTACATCCGGATCCTTTGCTGCCTGTTGTACAAATTGCACGACCGGATCAAACGTCATATAAGGATGATGCAGTAAGATGTCTCCTTTTCGGATGTTTGTAAAAATGTCATCCTCATTCATCAGCGCCGGAACTGCTGCTGGAATGTATTTTGGAATTTTATACTCATCAAAGCCGTCGAGCCCATACATTTTCATTAAAAACGTCAGATCGAGCGGTCCCGGAATCCGGAACAGGTCGTCTTCATCGATGTCAAACTCTTTTTCCAGCATCTTCAGGAGCCGCTTATCCATCTTATCTTCCACTTCCAGACGGATCACTTCGCCCCACTGACGTTTTTTAAGCTGCTTCTGGATCTCTTTTAACAGGTCGGAAGCCTCATCCTCATCGATCGAAAGATCTGCATTTCGCATAACACGGTACGGATGCGCGCAGACCACATCGTAGCTTAAGAACAGCTTTCCAATGTTCCGCTCGATGATCTCCTCCAGAAGAATCACATACCGCTGTCCCGTCTTTTCATCCTGCGGAAGCAGAATAAAACGCGGCAGTACCGAAGGAACCTGAACCGTCGCAAATTCCAGTTCTTTCTCCTTTTCCTTCTCCTTGCCTTTCTTCTCTTTCTTATCCTCCGCACGGCTCAGAAGCGAATCCTCTTTCTTCTGCACCAGTGCACCGATATTCAATGTTTTGTTCCGGATCAACGGGAACGGGCGGGCCGAATCCATGGCCATCGGGGTCAGAACCGGGTAAATGTTTTCCTCAAAATAGGAATCCACATACTCCGCCTGCTCCTTCGTCAGCTTCTCGTGCTCACTGATAATCGTAAGGCCAACGTGCTCCAGAGACGGAACCGCCGAGCGATTGTACGTATTGTACTGCAGCTGCACTAGCTCATGCGTCCGTTTGCTGATCTCGGTAAGCTGCTCCTTCGCATCCATGCCGGACAGATCCTTTTTCGTATAGTTTGCATGCACCTGGTCTTTTAGTGAAGCCACACGGACCATATAAAACTCATCCAGATTGGAGGAGGTAATGCTGATAAATTTCAGACGTTCAAACAGCGGAATACTCTTATCCCGCGCCTCGTTTAAAACACGCTCGTCGAAGCTGATCCAGCTCAATTCCCGGTTTCGAAAATATTCCGGTTTCTTATATGGTGTTACATCCATCTTGTTCGCCTCCTTACATCTGCCGTTTCATCTTAATAATCGGCTGTATGCTGAATACCTCATTGAAAAAATCTAATTTATCCTGGCACAGTCCCTGCTCCAGTGTGAAATCACGGTCAACCGTCAGAGACAGATGCAGTTCTCTCTCCTTTAAGACAGCGCGGATCGACTGGATTTTCTGCAGGTGACTCCGATCTAGTGCATTCGCCAGACGGACGATTGCTGTCAACTCCGATACGGTCAGATACTGTTCTGCACTAAGCGACGATTCCATCACCAGCTCATCGTAGGATGGAAGCACTGCCGTATTGTATTTTGCAATCAGTGCGACCATCTCCCGTTCAATATGGGACAGTCCGATGATTTCGTTTGACATGATAATATTATAGGAAGAATCCGCGACATTATTAAGGCTGATGTATTTTCCGACATCGTGCAGCATCACCGCCATCCGAAGCAGCAGCCGCTCGCGTTCTTTCATGCCGTGCATCTTTTTCGTCGCATCAAACATGGCAAGCGCCGTCATCTCCAGATTCTGGACGTGCGGCCGGTTTACTGCATACCGTTTTCCGATGTTTTTTGCCGCCATCAGAATATCATTTTCAAAGTTGTGGCTTCCTTTTTGCAGTTTCATCTGCTCCGCATATTCGTATGCGATGCCGCGCGTCATATGCACGCCCGGGATCCATACATGCTCTGCCTCCATCATGTCGATCAGACATTTGTAGATCACGGCGGACGGGTACATCAGCGAAGCATTCTCCAGCGGGATGCCAAGCTTGACAGCCAGCTCCATCGGTGACTGACGGATGATCTTTTCATACCAGGTGTTGAAATTCTCACGGGAAATGATTTTTGTCGTTTTCTCCTCGATATTCTGGTAGACACTGTCGGTGAAAACATCGCCGATCAGCATGATATTTTCGATTTTGCGGTCTTTCAGATACATCTTCTTGAAGCTCGACACTTCATTCCAGATCAGTTCCTCGACCATCTCCTCGTAGTGTTCCGTCTCGCTCTGGATTCCGGCGAGGCGCTCACGGACACGAAGACTACCCATACGGATATTCTGTGTCGTCACAAGAGCGTCCTTATCAAACAGGGAAATCTGAAAACTGCCGCCGTCGAGGTCGAGAATCGCAGTTCCCTTTTCAATGACCTTGTTGAAATTGTCCTCCATCGCCGCAAGCGCCTTGTAGCCAAGGAAACGTTGCTCCGAGTTAGAGAGAACCGTGACGGAAAGACCGGTCAGCTGACGGATTTTTCCAAGGACATAGAGGCTGTTCGCCGCCTCACTGATTGCGCTCGAAGCCATGGCGCGGTAAGCATCCACGCGGTAGCCCTCCATGATCCGCACGAAATCTGCGAGCACGCGGCAGAGCTCCTCTTCCATTTCCGGGCGGATTTTCCCCAGCGTGTACGTATCTTTTCCAAGCTCCATCCGATGGCAGATCTTATCCACGCTTCGGATACCCTGCTTTTTGGAGATCTCGAAAATCTCCAGAATGACGTCGTAGCTGCCGATATCAATGGCAGCAAATGTGGAATACTGCATATACGCTTCTCCTCTTTCTTTTTCAAAGGATATCCCAAAAATCCCGCTCCCAATACCAAGCGGACTTTTTGACCTTTTTCTTTTTACTGTTTTCCGAGCAGATAATCGATAAACTGCTGTGCGGTACGGCCGGAAAGACCGCCGTGGGACAGTTCCCATTTATTTGCTTCTGCTAAAAGCTCTTCCTCGCTTAACTTCACGCCGTAGCGGTCTGCCAGAACGGAAACGATCTTCTGGAACTCTTTCTTATCCGGCGCACCGAAATAGATGCTGACACCGAAGCGGTATACCAGGGACAACTTCTCCTGTACCGTATCGGAGGTGTGCATATCCTGTCTCGTTCCCTCTTTGTCGCTGTAGTTCTCCTTGATCAGGTGGCGGCGGTTGGAGGTCGCATAGATGAGGATATTGTCCGGGCGTTTTTCCAGACCTCCCTCGATCACAGCTTTCAGGTATTTGTACTCGATCTCAAACTCCTCGAAAGAAAGATCGTCCATGTAGATAATGAATTTATAATTTCTGTTTTTGATCTGCGCAATCAGCTCGTTCAGATCCTGGAATTGATGCTTGTAAACCTCGATCATACGAAGTCCCTGATCGTAATACTCATTCAGGATACCTTTAATGCTGGAGGATTTTCCGGTTCCGGCATCACCAAAAAGCAGGCAGTTGTTGGCTTTTTTGCCCTCGACGAACGCTTTCGTGTTGTCGATCAGCTTCTGCTTTGGAATTTCGTAGCCGACAAGGTCGGAAAGGCGCACATCCGGGATGTTGGTGATCGGGATGATCTCAACATTTTCGCCAACGTGTGCGATGCGGAATGCTTTGTGCAGTCCCAGTTTTCCTACTCCAAAGTCTTTGTAGAACTGAATCATATCATCCATAAATTCGTCGACAGATTCTGCTTTTGCAAGACGGATGGCCAGTTCGCAGATGCGGTCGCGGACTTCTTTGTTGAACAGCTTGTTCGGGCTGTCGGTGTTCTCGTAATCGCTGATGACGGAAGCATCGCCGGATTCGAAAATTTCGTCGAAAACACAGATATCGAAATCGAACAGCTCTTTGAAACGGACAAAATCATGTTTTGCCATCTGGTTGATGCTTCCCTCGACTTTTCCGACAATCTCGCAGGAGGTAGAAAATGCATTTTCTTTGTTGACCAGAAGATATGTCAGATAATCGTGCCAGAGATTTCCGGAGAAGCCGTAGCGGTTTGCCATCTCGACAAGGCGGTTCAGTGCCTCATAAAACTGCGGCTCATATGCGCTCATATTCTCACGGAACCGGCGGTCCTTCAGGGAAATCTGAGCATTGACCAGTTTTTTGTAGGTCTCCACCAGTATCGTCATATCGCGCAGTACCTCCCCCTCTGCGAAATCGCGGTAGAGGATACATTCTTCTATTCTAATCATCTTTTGTCTCTTCCTTCCTGTCATTTTTCATTTTATTTATGCGAAAAGGCCGCTTGGTACGGCCCTCTCTTCTGGATTAATAATTTCCGAAAATCCGGAATTTCGCGGATTCTGCCTGCAATCCGCGCAGTGCGTTTTTGACTGCCGGATCGCTTAAGTTCCCCTCGAAATCCACGAAGAAACGGTACTCCCATTTCCGCTGCGGAATCGGGCGGGACTCGATTTTGGTCATGTTCAGATCGTTGTAAATAAAATGTGCCAGTGCGTTGTAAAGAGAACCGCTCTGATGCGGCAGTTCCATGCATACGCTGATTTTCTGTGCATCTTTTACAAAGCGTTTCTGCCCAGAAATGATAACAAAGCGTGTCGTATTTCCCTGGGCATCAAAAATACCTTCTTTTAAGATCTGCAGTCCGAAATGCTCTGCAGCGTACGGACTTCCGACGGCTGCCATCGTAAGATCACCGCTCTCGGATACTTCTTTTGCAGCGGCGGCTGTATTGAGACGCTCTTCCGTCTTCCAGTTTTCATTGGAATCCAGGAAACGGCGGCACTGCGCCAGCGCCTGCGGATGGGAAATCACGGTGCGGATCTCCTCAGCCTTTGCTCCCGGCAGTGCCATCAGCACATGCTCCACCGGCAATTCCTGCTCACCGACGATGTAGTGCGGATATTCCACCAGAAGATCATAAATATCGGATACAATGCCTGCTGTGGAGTTCTCGATCGGAAGCACGGCATAATCGGCTTCGCCCCTCGTAATCGCCTCCATCGCCTCTTTCCAGGTATCTACGTGAAAGCTTGTAATCGTATCATCGAAAAATTCTTTCATCGCACCGAAACTGTAGGCGCCCTCCACACCCTGGAAAACAACTCTTCTGCCGTGTGTCGGGAGGTGGTCAACCTGCGTGTAATCGGTCATCTCCTCGCCGCCGTTTTCTGTCAGCAGCTGATACTGACGCTTCCGGCTGATCGACATGATCTGCTGGAACAGCTCCTGGATGCCTTTTATATTGAATGCATTTGTTCCCTCGCCTGTCAGCTTTTCCAGCTTCTGGCGCTCACGTTCCGCATCAAAAACGGCTTTTCCTGTCTCTATCTTGTACTGCGCAACCTCCGCCGCCAGCGCCATCCGGTGCTGGAACAGGCGGACGATCTCGTCATCGGTGGCATCGATCTCGTCGCGGATTTTTCCTAAGTCTAGCATATCTGGTCCTCCTGATACTCTGCATTTGTTGCAGATATCAATATTTTACTCCATCTCCGTTTAATTTACAAGAAAAGATCTTCCGAAATTCGGCTTTTGTACAATCTTTTTCCTTTTTGACTGCTATTTCACTTTATTTTTTCACATTTCATATTACTCTGCTTTTCGACCTTTTTCCTGCCATTTTTTATCTTGCATTTATCCTGTTTTTGTGTTAAGGTGGAACACAGAAAAAATAAGTTACTGTTCACTCAGCAGGGAAACACCTGCTGTTTCGCTGCGTAAGAAAGTGATTCAGGCGTGAGCAGCCCTCCTTTTGCGAAGCAAAACTTTAAATGAGGGCTGCGAATGTTACCGTTCGCAGGGAACCTGTGAACGGTAACAAAAATAAGGATCTTCATAGGAGGTAATATATGCGACACTTAATGAGTCCCCTTGATTTCTCGGTCGAAGAACTGGATCAGTTAATGGATCTGGCGAACGATATTGAAAAGAACCCGGAGAAATATGCACATGCCTGCGATGGCAAAAGACTTGCTACTTTATTTTATGAACCAAGCACACGCACCCGTCTCAGCTTTGAGGCTGCCATGATGAATCTTGGCGGTACTGTTCTTGGTTTTTCTTCTGCCAATTCTTCTTCCGCTTCCAAAGGTGAAAGCGTAGCCGACACCATCCGCGTGGTATCCTGCTTTGCAAATATTTGTGCCATGCGTCATCCGAAAGAAGGCGCTCCGCTCGTTGCATCGATGTACTCCCGTATTCCTGTGATCAACGCAGGTGATGGCGGACATCAGCATCCGACGCAGACTCTTACCGATCTTCTCACCATCCGTTCTTTAAAGGGTCGCCTGAACAATCTTACCATCGGCTTCTGCGGTGATCTTAAATTCGGCAGAACGGTTCATTCCCTGATTGAAGCGCTGGTTCGTTATACCGGCATTAAAATTGTATTAATCTCCCCGGAGGAGCTTCGTCTCCCGGATTACATCCGTGATGATGTGCTGCGGGCGAACAATGTTCCATTTGAGGAAGTTATTAAAATGGAAGATGTTCTCCCGAAGCTGGATGTTCTTTATATGACCCGTGTCCAGAAAGAACGTTTCTTCAACGAGGATGATTACATCCGCATGAAGGATTTCTATATTCTGGATCAGTCCAAAATGGATCTTGCTTCTCCGGAAATGCTGGTTCTGCATCCGCTGCCGCGTGTCAATGAGATCTCCGTTGACGTGGATAATGACCCGCGCGCTGCTTACTTTAAACAGGTTCAGTACGGTGTTTATGCACGTATGGCCCTGATTCTGACGCTGCTGAACATCAAAGTCGATTAAGAAAGGAGCATCTTTCGCTATGCTGAACGTAGGACGTATTGAAGAGGGCTTCGTGCTCGACCATATTAAAGCAGGAAAGGCTATGACCATTTACCATGATCTGGGACTGGACAAGCTGGACTGTACCGTAGCCATTATTAAAAATGCCAAAAGTGAAAAAATGGGAAAAAAGGACATTCTGAAAGTTGAGTGTTCGGTTGATAAGATGGATCTTGACATCTTAGGCTTTATCGATCACAATATCACTGTCAATGTCATTAAAGACGGCGAGATTACGGAGAAAAAAGAACTTCATCTGCCGAAACAGGTGGTTGATGTGATTAAATGTAAAAACCCGCGCTGTATCACCTCTATTGAGCAGGGATTAAAACATGTCTTTATCCTGGCTGACCCGGAAAAAGAGGTTTACCGTTGCAAATACTGTGATGAGAAGTATACAGGAAACAGAAATAAATAAGAGCTGTACGGCAAAGCGCCCGGAACCACGTTCGGTTTCGGGCGCTTTCTTTTATCTTTCCTATGCAGTTTTTGCTTCTTTCGAACCGAGGCACACAATCAGCCAGCCGATGAAGGCCGCAAGAGATGCGCAGATCAGCATCGCGCCAACACCGGCTGCATCGATAAGCCAGCCGCCAAACAGGGAGCTCATTACATTTCCTGCGGTGATGGTCATCGCCATATATGCCTGTCCTTTAATCGAATCCTGCGGCTCCATGATGCCGTCCACGTAATAGACGCAGGCGACGTTGATCAGCGCCCAGCCGAACATCTGGAACGGCTGAACAGCGTAGTATGTCGGAATATTAAAGGCCAGGAAGGTTCCTATGCTTTTCAGGACAAAAAACAGGCCGGAGAGACGGAGCCAGAAAACACTGCTCTTCTTTTTCAGCAGATAGCCGAACAGAAACATCGTTGGCAGCTCGGAAACTGCAGAGATGGTCATCGCATTTCCCATCTCACCGCTGCCACCACCTTTTGCCATTGCAATCTGATAATTGAAGCTGTTAATCAGGCTATGTGACATAAAGATCAGAATGCAGCCAAGCAGTACTACCACGAAGGACGGATACCGTTTCAGAAAATCGACCGGACCGGCTGCTCCTGTCTCTTCTTTTTCTGCTTCTGCTTTTTTCCTGTCCTTTTTAAACGGAAAGCGAAATACACAGATGAGGAAAAGAATGGTCAGTGCGATAGCCCAGATCGGAATCATGTCTGCTCCAAAGGATGCGGTCAGCCGGCCGAGCAGCCATGATGCAATCGCATATGCAACGGAACCCATGCCGCGCCCGATTCCGTAATCAAGTTCCTCTCCCTGGCGGATCGTCTCCATACCAAGAGAATTAACGAACGGAATCATCAGCATCAGCATCGTAATGCTTGCGCCGTACAGCAGTGTCCTTACCACCATAGAACTGCTTTCTGCCGTTGCAGCAAGGGAAATGATAAGAACAAGCTGAATCAGGTTCGCTCCAAGGAGCATTGTTCGTACGGACGGGCTTTCCGGCCGATCTGCGTAGGATGCCAGCGCAGGCTGCAGAACCGCTGACACGATACAGCCAACTGCCGTCAGAAGGCCGATTTGTGTGTTTGTGAAGCCTTTTTCAAGAAGATAAACGCTGGCATACCCCATCAGTGCCGCGTATCCCATCCAGTAGCAGCCCTGAATCGTGCCGTAGCGCACGGACAGGTGTTTTTTCATGTTTTTGTCCCCCTTTTTCTACAACTTTTCCCTTATCGTAGCGTATTCTGCAGAAAATAGCAACTCAAAATCAACAATAAAACTATTTGGAATTTTTTCGAAATGCTTATTGACTTTTCGCTTTCCCTGTGATAAAAAGTATTTAGATGAATTTCTAATTAATTTGCATTCATACTGCCGGAAAGGAGGTTTCCATGGCATTCGCAGAAACGTTTAAAGCTCTCTCCGATCCTGTCCGGCGAAGGATTCTGGAGCTTCTGAAAAACGAAAGACTTTCTGCCGGGGAGATCGGATCGCACTTTGATATGGCAGGTGCAACCATCTCCTACCATCTCGGTATTCTGAAAAAAGCAGACCTTGTGCTGGAATCCCGGGAGAAAAATTTTATTTATTATGAACTCAACACTTCCGTCCTGGAAGAAATCATGCTCTGGATTTCAGAGCTCAAAGGAGGCACTTCTGATGTGGAAAAAATATAAAACAACACTGATTCTGACAACACTCATTTCTCTTTTTCCGATGGTGATCGGACTTCTGCTCTGGAATCGCATGCCGGACACCATTGCCACCCATTTTGGCACAAACAATGTTCCAAACGGCTGGAGCAGCAAAACGATGGCAGTGATCGGTATTCCTCTGTTTCTTGCCGCTCTGCAGATTTTTACCGCTGTTCTCACTTTTTCTGATCCGAAGCGGCAGAACATCGGCCCGAAGATGATCCGTCTTGTTCTGTGGATCATACCTGTAACCTCTCTGATCGTCTGCTGCTCCATCTACGCAAACGCAGTCGGCATCGCAGTTGATATCGGTTTTGTTAGCAATGGGATTGTCGGCCTTCTCTTTATTCTCATCGGCAATTACATGCCAAAATGCAAACAGAACTACACAACCGGCATCAAGGTTCCATGGACCCTTCACAGTCAGGAAAACTGGAACCGCACTCACCGCCTCGCCGGCTGGGTTTGGATCATCGGCGGCGTTGCCATGATCGTAAACAGCTTTCTGCAGCTTGAATGGATTTTATTTCTCACGATCGCAGCGCTGGTTTTGATTCCGATCGGATATTCCTTTCTCCTGTTTAAAAAAGGAATCTAAACCCGGAGAATTTTTTATAAGAAAATTCAACGAAGTTTCCTGTTTAAAAAAGCTTCTGTTCTTCCCTTTTTCCGGGAGGAACAGAAGCTTTTTTATTTCGCGATTTTTATATCTATAAGGAAATGATTCCTATTTTTATACTTATTCTATTGGATGCAGATTTTTCAATGATACATCAAGAATCGGTGCAGAATGCGTCAGTGCACCGCTGGAAACATAGTCTACGCCGGTGTCGAGGATAGTGGCGATATTTTCTTTTGTCACATTTCCGGAGCACTCGGTTTTTGCTCTGCCGTTGATGACGGCTACCGCCTCTTTCATCTGCGCCGGAGTCATATTGTCGAGCATGATAATGTCGGCACCTGCATCTGCTGCTTCGCGGACCATATCGAGGTTTTCACACTCGACTTCAATCTTACGCACAAACGGAGCATAATCGCGTGCCATCTCGATCGCTTTTGTGACACTGCCTGCAGCTCCAATATGGTTGTCCTTTAACAGAACGCCGTCGGACAGATTGTAGCGGTGATTCTGGCCGCCACCGATTTTGACTGCATATTTTTCAAAAATACGCATATTCGGGGTCGTTTTTCTGGTATCGAGAAGGGTCGTTTTGGAACCTTCGAGCAGCTTCGCAACGCTTCTCGTATACGTTGCGATTCCGCTCATCCGCTGCAGATAATTGAGCGCGGTTCTCTCACCGGACAGCAGAACACGGATATCGCCGTTTACGGTTGCGAGCAGATCGCCTTTTTTGACTTCATCGCCGTCTTTCACATACGGAATAATCTCGGTTTTCTCATCGAGCAGCGTAAATACTCTTGCAAATACTTCCATACCGGCAATGACGCCGTCCTGTTTGCAGAGAAGCTGTACCGTTCCCTGGCAGGCTTCTGGCATGACAGCATTCGTGGTTACATCTTCACTGGAGATATCTTCCTGCAGCGCCAACAGCAGCAGATTATCCACATTTAGTGTTCTTGTGATTGGATTCATATTTGTCTTCCTTTCTGATCGCATCCCAGATGCTCTCTTTGCAGCGTTCTGCATATTCTTCCATATCCTGGTAATCTTCTTTTCTAATATCGTACCGTTTTGCAAGGAGCTTCCATTCATCTTCCTTCGGCTCCGTTGCCGTTTCTTTGCGGTCTGCGTTCTCTACAAGACCCTCTGCGGCCCATTCGGCAGCCATCTTCTTTGCCGCGCGCTCTGCGAATACAAGGCTCTCCAGCAGAGAATTGCTTGCCAGACGGTTTGCACCGTGCACGCCGTTGCAGCTCGTCTCACCTGCTGCATACAGATGATCCATCGTCGTTTCGCTATTGCTGTCTACCTTGACGCCACCCATAAAGTAATGCTGGGCCGGTACAACCGGGATCGGTTCTTTTGTGATATCATATCCCTCTTCCAGACATTTCTGGTAAATATTCGGGAACCGTTCTTTTACATCAAGCGGAATCGTTTTCAGGGAAAGCCATACGTGCTTCGTGTGATCCTTTTCCATCTGGCGGTGAATCTCACGGGATACCACGTCACGCGGCTGCAGCTCATTGGTGAAACGCTCACCGTTTTTATCGAGCAAAACAGCGCCCTCTCCGCGGACAGATTCGGAAATCAGGAAACGGCGGCCTTTCTTTTGGGAATACAGCGTTGTTGGGTGAATCTGTACGTAATTGACATTTTTCAGTGCTACGTTCCTGTGGATCGCAATTGCAAGTGCATCTCCTGTCAGATGCGGGAAGTTCGTAGAATTGTCATAAATTCCGCCAATACCGCCGCACGCCCAGATCACATCCCTGGCATAAACCGGAACCAGCTTTCCTTCTTCATCCCGGATCAGAACACCCTCGCAGCCATTTTTGCCGGAAAGAATATCACACATTTCCGTGTGCGCAAGAAGCGTCACGTTCGGCAGCTTTTTTACCTGCGCGAGAAGCTTGCTCGTAATCTCCTTTCCGGTTACATCGTCGTGGAACAGGATGCGGTTGGTAGAATGTGCGCCTTCTTTCGTATAGCAGAGTTCCCCGTTTTCATCGCGACGGAAATCCACACCCCAGGCAATGAGCTGATTGATAACATTTCGGGAAGAACGGATCATAATGTCGACGGATTCCGGCGTATTTTCATAGTGCCCGGCATGCATCGTATCTTCATAGAACGCATCGTAATCGCTCTCGTTTTTCAGAACACAAATACCGCCCTGTGCGAGGAAGGAGTCGCTGTCCTCGGTATCTGCTTTTGTTATCATCAGAATATCGGCTTCCTGGGGCAGATGAAGTGCCGTAAAGCATCCTGCCACACCGCATCCTACAATCACTGCATCATAATACTTTTTCATTTCGTTTCCTCTTTTCCGCTTCTGCGTTCTGCTTATTTTGTTACTTTGCAAGCTCGAGCATTCTTAACAGCGGCGCATGTGCGTCTGAAATTTCCTGTTCGCTTAACAGAACTTCATTCTCCTCGTTTTCCAGTGCTTCTATTAATTTGTCCAATGTTACTTTTTTCATATTTGGGCAGATCTGCGCATTTCCCACTGCATAAAACTTCTTATCCGGGCAGCGCTTTTTCAGCTCCGCGAAAACACCAAGCTCGGTTGCAACGAGAAACTCGGTATCTTTACTTGCCTCGGCATATTTGATGATGCCTGCGGTGCTTCCGACATAATCGGCAAGTGCAACGACTTCACTTCTGCACTCCGGGTGAACGAGAAGCTTTGCCTGCGGGCGCGCTTCCTTTGCAGCCTTTGCAGCTTCCGGGCGGATGGCAGCATGTACGTGGCAGAAACCGTCATTTAAGATGATATGTTTCTCCGGCACCTGCTCAGCCACATAGGTACCAAGATGCTCATCAGGGATAAAGAAGATGTCGTGGTTCGGCAGTTCTTTTACAATTTTTACTGCGTTGGAGGAGGTGACACAGACGTCGGAATGACTTTTTAATTCCGCGGTGGAATTGACATAGCATACGACAGCCACATCCGGGTACTCTTGCCGGACTTCCTTGATTTTTTCAATCTCTGCCATGTGAGCCATCGGGCAGTCGGCATGCAGATCCGGGAGCAGTACTTTTTTGCCCGGGTTTAAGATTTTGGCGCTCTCACCCATGAAACGAACGCCGCAGAGAACGATGACACTGGCGTCCACTTTCGTCGCCATGTCGCTTAAGTAATACGAATCCCCGATGTAATCGGCAATTTCCTGCACCTCATCCGGCACGTAATAGTGTGCCATGATGACAGCATTTTTTTCTTTCTTTAATGCTTCCAGCTTTTCTCTTCTGGTATCCATTGGTTTTGTTTCCTTCCTATTTTTACTATAACGATTCAGAACCCTGAATAGTGATATTTTTTTAACACTTTAGCGCTTAGTATACCACAACTTTTGTCATGTGACAAGACAGTTGTAATATCCATTGTCCATTTTTTTCCTGCCTTTTCCCTTCCCCGTGCTCTATAATAGAAAGTACTTGTCTAAGACATGAAAATCTGTGACGCAGTAATTCACGTTCTGCTGCGCTGAATTTTTGCATTATTTTCTGGGACTGCTATAAAAACACCCGTAAATTTGACGGTTGAATAATTATCTACAAAAAAAACGGCCACAATACCCATATTTACTGGGTTTGTAACCGTTTTATCACCATACAGCTGTCAAAGACGGGATTCTATCATTTCACCTCTGATATGTCACTATTTACCATCTCTTCCGCCGTATCTTCTTCTATTTCTGTCTTTGTCACCTGTTTGATATGCTTTTTTTTCAGATGCAGATATACGAATTCCCGAAAAATAGTATAGAACACGGAAAGCAACGGAATGAAAACAAGCATACCTATAATTCCCATAAGGTTTCCGCCGATCGTAACTGCTGCAAGAACCCAAATCGATGGAAGCCCTACAGACTCACCCACAACATGAGGATAGATCAGATTTCCCTCTATCTGCTGCAGCACCAGAAATACTATAATAAATAAAATTGCCTGTTTCGGATTTACCATAAAGATCAAAAAGCTTCCCACTGCACACCCGATGAAGGCTCCGAAAATCGGGATCAATGCCGTAAACGCAATTAAAACTCCGATCAAAAGTGCATATGGCATCCTCAAAATGCTCAATATCACAACAAACATACAGCCAAGGATCACGGCTTCCAGACACTGACCTGTAAGAAAATTTGCAAATGTCCGATAAGTCAGAGAGCAGACTTTAAGAAAAGCATCTGCTTTTTCCTTTGGAAGAAAAGCGAAAAATACTTTTCGAATCTGCACCTGCAGCGTTTCCTTCTGAAAAAGGACATAGCAGGCAAAGGAAAATGCAACAAAAAAGGCTGCCAATCCACTAACTATGGAACCCACTGCTGACATTGTGATATTCATCATATTTCCTGCACCATTTCCAAGCAGGCTTATCCCCCACTTGATCGCCTGATCCGGATTAAACTGTACCTGATCTACAAGCTTCATGATTTCCTGGTTATTATGGGAAAACTCCCGGATCCAGCTTTGCATCTGCGGAATAAAATCAGCGATACTCATCATCAGGGTTCCTATTGTCCGCGTAAGCTGCGGAATCACACCAAACATCACCAGTACAATCACGCCAACCGCAAATACGATCGTGAGGAACAGGCTTATTGGTCTTGCCAGTTTTTCGACTATCTTATTTTCTTTTTTTGCCCTTCCAAAAATTTTCTTTTCCAAAAAGCTCATTGGCACGTTGGTCACAAATGCGATCGCTCCGCCAAGTACAAATGGAAATACGATCCCCCATATTGCTTTCAACACATCGAGTACCACATTAAACTTCCACAGTGCGACCACAAGAAATGCTGTAAACACAATAAGTTCCCGGATTTTTTTTACAGATTTTTTACTTATATCCACTATCATTCTCCTCTTTTTCTTAATTTCATGCGTATCCATTTAAGCAACTGAATAATCGGAAGACTTGCAAACGCAAATTTTCAAACTTAAATTACTCCCCTTTATTAGACCTAATCGTATAACAGAATCGGTACCTCTGTCAAGATTTTTGAAATTATATTTAAAGTGTAAAAAGATATAGTCGCCATTTTCTTTCTTGCCTTTTCCCTTCCCTATGGTCTATAATAGAAAGTACTTGTCTAAGATACGAAATTGCTGATAAAGGAGCATTTTATATGAACAAAAAGGAAATTGCTGAAATTAAAAAACTGTTTACCCCATCCCACTGTGCGATCACGCGAATCTGCGGATGCTATGTGGATGCGGAAAAGAATATTAAGACAAAATTAAAAGAAGCGTTTCTCTCTCTCGAAGAAGAAGAAATGTTTAAGTATTTTAAGATTTTTAAAAGCACCCTCTCCGGTACCATCGGAAAGAATCTGCTGAATATGGAGTTCCCGCTCTCCCAGGAAAGTGAGGGCGGCACACAGGAGTTTCTCTTAAAACTCCGCAACAGTGAGCTGAAGGACGAAGCGCTGATTGATGAATTTTATGAAAAGGTGATGGCGGATTATCTCTATCCGGAAAACTACTATATTATTCTGATTCATGGTGCCTACGATGTACCGGGACGCGCTTCGGATAATCTGGATATGGACGATGCTTCCGATTACGTCTATGAATTTATCCTCTGCAGCATCTGCCCGGTAAAACTCGACAAACCGGGTCTCTGCTACAATGTGTCCCACAATACGATTGAAAACCGCGTGCAGGACTGGGTGGTCGGCGCACCGGAAAACGGTTTTCTCTTCCCGGCCTTCACAGACCGCAACACGGATATCCACAATCTGCTGTATTTCACGAAAAACGCAGAGATGGATCAGCCGGACTTTCTCGACCACTTTCTGGGCTGTCAGGCGCCGCTTTCCGCGAAATCTCAGAAAGAAACGTTTCAGTCTATTATAGAAGAAACTCTCGATTCCGCCTGTGATTTTTCTACTGTTATGACCATTCAGGAGAACTTAAATACCATGATTGAAGAGCGGAAAGACGATCCGGAACCGGTGGTGCTCGATAAACACGAGGTAAAACGTCTGCTCGCCAGCAGCGGCGTACCGAATGAACAGCTTGACGAGTTCGACGAGAAGTACGAATCCATTGCGGATGAGAAAGCAAGCTTCGTTGCTTCGAACGTGGCCAGTACACGGAACTACGAGATCCGCACCCCGGATGTTATCATCAAAGTCAGCCCGGAAAAGGCCCAGCTCATCGAAACCCGTACGATCGACGGAACACCGTATATTCTGATCGAGGCAGCCGATGAAGTGGAAATCAACGGAATTCTTTTAAAACCGTCACGGCCATCCGATGCGGATGATACCGAATTTTAACAGCCAAATGACAGCGAGTCTTTCTCCCTGTCCGAAAAAAAACGGCAGTCCCAGACAAAAGGGCTGCCGCTTTTTCTTCCTTTTTATTTATGCTTAGCAGAGTGCTTTCCCAAGTGCAATGCATGCTGCCTCAGCTTCATCATCTGGCGCGTCTGCGCAGATCACGCTGTCGCATACCAGCTCGGCGCCATCATTTTTGCAGCTTTCTTCCCAGGTGCGCATCCACTCGCCGTCTCCCCATCCATAGGAACCGAACAGAGCGATTTTCTTTCCGGAGAGTTTGGATTCACATGCGGAGAACATTGGCTCGAACTCGGTATCTTCCAGCTCTTCTGCCCCCATAGCCGGGCATCCGAAAGCGATTGCATCGTATGCATCTACATCATCCGCAGAGAAATCTGCGCAAGTCAGAACAGAAACTTCTGCGCCTGCCTCCTTTGCTCCCTCTGCTACTTTCTGTGCCATCATTTCTGTGTTGCCGGTTCCACTCCAATAAACTACTGCTACTTTGCTCATGTTTCAAATCCTTCTTTCTTTATTTTCTAATTCCGGGGGATTTTTCTTTCCCCGATCCTACTGCCCTTTTTATGGTATGCAGGATTTTATGTTAAACAGCTACGGTGAGCTGTAAAACGCTTCTTCCCTGCTTCCAGAGACGCAGATACACGTTTCTGCATTTCTGATAGCGCTGAAATGTTTTCTGTGCTTCGCACTCATTGCAATAGACCTTCCAGCATCCCTTGCATTTATAATTGTGGCCTTTGTTCTCAATAAAACCGATCACATCACCGAGCGGATAGTCGAGAAACACACCGATCTCATGCGGAAATCCTTCTTTACACTCTGCTACCCGGGTTTTCAGGCGATTCAGTGCATAGGCAATGTCTGTATTTTCATATCCATAGGATTTTAAAAACACTGCATTCTCCGGATTTTCCAGCTCCTTCTGGAGAAGCCCTTCACGGTACACATAGACCAGTGCTCTCGTCTCATGCTCCCGCAATACAAAGATGTGAATTCCTTTTGGTTCCAGACAGGCACTCCAGTATGAAATCTGATCTTCCAGTTCTTCTTTGGATGAAAATGTCATATTACATAAATTTGCGGCTTTGATGGAAGCCAGCGTTGCCGAACAGTGTTCGATCAGAAATCTCTCAATCATGCCTTTTACGTCTCCTTCTTACATTGCTGCTGCGCAGTGCTCATCTAATACCGAGCGAAGTGCGGTGGCACTGCTGGTATGGATTCTTGCGATCGGAATATTGTTTTTCTTTGCTTCCTGGGAAGCAGTGATGACCATTTTGTGGGATACGGTGTTGGTAAAGAGAATCATCAGATCCGGATTCCCGATTTTTTTCTTAACGGAGCCATGCTCTTTCGGGAACACCTTTGCTTTACATCCATAGTCTTTACAGATATCTGTATATTGACACACCATTCTTTCATTTCCACCGATAATTACGACACTCATCTTCTCTACCTGCCTTTCTGTTGTTATCTTATGCTACTTGAAATTAGTTTATTCTAACTCCCGTGTTTTAAGAAAGAATCCCTCTACCGGGATCCCGTATGATTTTTGGTTTTATCCGTTGTACTTTAGTTAGCTACATCTAACTGTTAGGTATATCATACCGTTTTTGTCGGATTTTGTCAAGGATATCCTGCAAATTTTTCCAGCTTTTCTTGAGAAAATTGTATCATTTTCTTTTTCACATCACACTGGTGAAAGAATATTCGCAATGGAAGCAGAGGCTTTCCCTGCTTTTGTTAAAAAGCCGCTGGAATCTTAAGAAGAAGACTCCAGCGGCTTTCCCGTTGCTATTCTGTTCTGTTTTTTATACCGGCTCGTCCAGCAGGTTGCCCATACTCTTTAAGCCAATGTAAAGAGTAGATGTATTGTGAAGCAGTGCGGAAGTGGTTGGCTGTAAAATACCGCCCACGCCGAGCAGAATCAGTCCGGCATTGAACGTAACGATAAAGCGGTAATTCTTATGAATCCGTTTCATCAGACGGTTGCTCAGCATACGAAGCACCAGAATTTCTGCCAGATCGTCTGCGGCAACGGTGATATCCGCGATCTCACGCGCAATCTCTGCGCCCTCGCTGATGGCGATTCCAACGTCTGCGGCAGAAAGTGCCGGTGAATCGTTAATACCGTCACCGATCATAATGACTTTACGTCCCTCTGCTTTTTCTTTCTCCACAAAGTTTGCCTTATCCTCCGGCAGTACCTCAGCATAGTACTCGTCCACGCCGACCTTCTTCGCGATCGCTTTTGCCGTGCGCTCGCTGTCTCCGGTCATCATGACGATCTTTTTCAGACCTGCTTTTTTCAGCTGACGGATAATTTCGGCCGCCTCCGGACGAAGCGGATCCTCAATGCAGATAACTGCTGCAAGTACACCTTCTAAGGCAAGATAGAGATGAGAATACTCCTCCGGCAGATGACGGAACTTCTCTTCCATTCCTTCCGGAATGATACTGTTCTCATCCTCAAATACGAAGTGATAACTTCCAATAATCGCTTTTTCTCCATTGATCGTTGTAGAAATACCGTGTGCAACGATATATTCTACTTTGGAGTGCATCTCCTCGTGATCCAGATGTTTCTCTTTTGCCGCGTCTACTACGGCTTTTGCCATGGAATGCGGAAAATGCTCTTCCAGGCAGGCTGCGATGCGCAGAAGCTCATCCGGGCTCTTTGTTTCGCTGAAGGATACCACCTCTGCTACGGTCGGCTGCGCTTTTGTCAGTGTTCCGGTCTTATCGAAAACGATCGTATCCGCTTCCGCCACAGCCTCCAGGAATTTACCGCCCTTTACGGTGATCTTGTGCTGGTTTGCCTCGCGGATTGCAGAGAGAACGGAAATAGGCATGGCAAGTTTTAACGCACAGGAGAAGTCTACCATCAGAATAGAGAGTGCTTTCGTTGCATTTCTGGTCAGAAGATACGTCAACGCCGTTCCGCCAAGGGAATACGGTACAAGACGGTCTGCCAGATGCTCTGCCTTGCTCTCCAGTCCGGATTTCAGTTTCTCGGACTCTTCGATCATCGCGGTAATCTTCTCGTAACGGCTGGATCCGCCGGTCTGCTTCACAAGAATGGTAAGCTCGCCCTCCTCAAGAACCGTTCCCGCATAGACAACGGAACCTAAGGTACGGCGTACCGGAACAGATTCTCCGGTCAGAGAAGCCTGGTTTACCATACCCTCGCCGTTGGATACCTCGCCGTCGAATGGAATCAGATTTCCCATATGTACGACAATCTCGTCGCCCGCAACAATTTTTTCAGACGGAACGAGAATTTCCTGGCCGTCTTTTTTCAGCCATACCTTTCCGACGTTCAGCGACATGCTGCGTGCCAGATCTCCGACGGATTTTTTATGCGTCCATTCCTCAAGCAGCTCTCCTACGCCGAGCAGGAACATGACAGAGCCTGCGGTTCCATAGTCGCCGCGGAGCATCGAAACACCGATTGCGGTTGCATCAAGAACCGGAACTTCGATCTTTCCCTGTGCCAGTGTCTGGATTCCTTTCCAGATATATTTTACGGAAACAACCGTAGTATAGATGGCACGGATCGGTGCCGGAAGAAGCCATTTTCTTCCAAAGTGGTAAATCACTTTGCTGATCAGCTTTTCCTGATATTCGTTGTTTAACGCTCTGCCGGAGCTCTCAAGCAGTCCGGTCGGCAGCTCTACTTCCTCGTAGTGGAAGAGCTGTATCATCCGAATCACAGCGGCTCGTTCTCCCTCGTAACAGATCACGGCATCGCCGGTTCTGTCATATACCTTCGCGAAAGATACCTGGTTCTGATTCTGCAGATAGTACAGCAGTGTCTCTGCCTGTACGGAGGACATGCGCTTCTGTGCCAGATGGATTCGGATTCTGCCTCTGCTTTCGTGTTTAATATAAAATTTCAAATCTTATGCCTCCTAGAAAAACACCTGCAGAGAATTCTGCAGGCGTTTTGTTTTTTCCGTATGAATACGACGTAAATCAGATGTTGCTGTGTACAGCTTATGCCTCAACCGTATCCTCTGCTTCTGCTTCAACAGCTTCCTCTGCTGTCTCTTCAGCTACATCCTCTACTGCCTCTTCTGCTGCTTCACGCTCTTCGTTGATCTGTTTTGCGTCAGCATAGATGTCCTCCGCATTCTCCTGGATGGTCGTTACCGTATCCATAACAACTTTCTTTGCACGAAGAACAGCTGCGGTGCAGTTGGTGTAAAGTTTTTTCGCATCCTTGCTGGACAGTGCTTTGATACCTGCTGTTCCGAATAATACTCCTGCTGCGAAAAGTCCTGGATGTTTTAAATCTTTGATTGTCATATTACATTTCCTCCTATTGTTAAAATAAATTTTTCCTGAATTTTACATTTTCCCCCGCTGTGGTTCACAGTATAGCACTCACCTGCTCGGTTAGACAATACGTACAGTTCTTTTTGATAATTATTTTCATTAAAACAGGGAAAACGGAAGGAATTTTCACCCGTTTTCCCCGTTTTTCAGCCTTCCACCGCTGAAACAATCACATTTTCAATATCCTGATTCTGAATATAGCCCTTTGCCTTCAGTCCGGATTTCATCACGTCCATCCACATCTCTCCGCTTAAGCGGCAGATGGTATGATCGCTCAGTTCTACGGTACAGCCCTGATCTTTGAAGCATTCTTCTCCACAGGCAATCTTGTAAAAATTTTTGCGGCTGATTGCACCGATGCTCTCCAGTGTATTCACCATGCGATACACCGTAGCAGGCCCGATGCTGCTGTCTTTCTGCAGAGCTTTATAGTAAATTTCTTTACAGCAGGAGCACTCCTCTTCCAGTATAATATCGAGCAGAATCCGTCTCTGTCTGGTTATTCTGCATCCCTGTTCCCGGAGCTTCTGAATAATCAGTTCTCGCTTCATCTGTGTTCTGTGATAATTTCTGGCTTCATGCTTTGTCTGTTCCTGCGGCATACGTTCTACCTCCTGATGATGATTCCTGTCCTGTCAGTCGCAATGTCCCTTGCACTGCCCGCAGTTACCACCACAGCTTCCCTTGCCACTTTTTTTATCTTTAATCATACTGCGTACTGCAAGTCCTACCAGACCAACAACGACTACAAGTGTGATAAAAGTTCCCATAGAAACAACTCCTTTCTTTTCAAAAGAGTCCGCATCCTGCAGCGGATGCCGGATACGGACTCTTCATCAGATACATGTTCTCTATCTGTCACAGCAATTATTTGCTGAACATTTTGTTGGTGGAAACGCTCAGAGTTGCGCTCTCTTTGTAAGGTCTTACCAGCAGATATACAAATCCAATGATGAGCAGAACAGCAACTACCGTTCCGATTCCAAAACCGCCGCCGATGAACAGGTTACCGATCTGATAAATGCACAGGGATACAACATAGGCAAGCAGTGTCTGATATCCGATTGCAGTAAAAAACCATTTGGTATTGTTCATCTCACGTTTGATTGCACCCATTGCTGCGAAGCACGGTGCGCACAGAAGGTTGAATACCAGGAAGGAATAAGCTGCTACCGTAGATAAGCTTCCTGCGAGCTGTCCCCAGATCTCGGCACCGTCTTCTGCAACTTCACCAAAGCCGAACAGGATACCGAAGGTACCAACAACGTTCTCTTTTGCGATCAATCCGGAAACAGCTGCAACAGCCATCTTCCAGTCGCCCCATCCAAGAGGTGCAAACAGAGGAGCGATCACGCTTCCGATGGAAGCCAGGATACTGTCATTTAACTGCTCAGCTTCCAGCATTCCGAAGGATCCGTCAACCCATCCGAAGTTCATCAGGAACCACAGAACGATGGTAGACATCAGGATGATCGTACCGGCTTTTTTGATGAAAGACCAGCCACGCTCCCACATGCTGCGGAGAACGTTGCTTACCGTCGGCCAGTGGTAAGCCGGAAGCTCCATAACAAACGGAGCCGGATCGCCAGCGAACAGTTTTGTTTTTTTCAGGATGATACCGGAGCAGATGATTGCTGCGATACCAACGAAGTAAGCACTTGGTGCAACCCAGGAAGCTCCATTAAACAGGGCGCCTGCGATCAGGGCGATGATTGGAAGTTTTGCTCCACAAGGTACAAACGTTGTTGTCATGATGGTCATTTTACGGTCACGGTCATTCTCGATGGTACGGGAAGCCATGATACCAGGAACACCACAACCACTTCCGATCAGCATCGGAATGAAGGATTTTCCGGAAAGTCCAAATTTACGGAAGATACGATCCATGATGAATGCAACACGCGCCATGTAACCGCAGGACTCCAGAAATGCCAGGAACAGGAACAGTACCAGCATCTGCGGTACGAATCCAAGTACGGCACCAACACCGGCAACAATACCATCCAGGATCAGACCCTGCAGCCAGTCAGCGCAGTGGATCGCGTTCAGCAGATTTTCAATGGCCGGCGGAATGATCTCTCCAAAGAGTACATCGTTGGTCCAGTCCGTTACAAAAGTACCTACTGTTGTGACAGATACATAATATACAACCCACATAACAACTGCAAAGATCGGAAGTGCCAGCCAGCGGTTGGTTACGATCCGGTCGATCTTATCCGATGTTGTCATGGCGTTTTTCTTGTTCTTTGTGACACAGTCACCGATGATGCTGGAAATATAAACGTAACGCTCGTTTGTAATAATACTCTCGGTATCGTCATCAAATTTGTCTTCCAGCTGTTTGATCTCGGCAGATACATCCGGAACGGATTTCATCTGCTCTGTGATCTTATCATCTTTCTCCAGAAGTTTGATTGCAAAGAAGCGTTTCTGCTCATTTACAATATCACTTCCGAGTTTGCTCTCAACGGTGCGGATGACTGCCTCCACATCCTTGTCAAACTCATGAACCGGTACAGCAGCACCTTTTTTCTGTGCAATCTGCACTGCTTTATCAGCAGCTTCTTTGATTCCGGTTCCTTTCAGAGCAGAGATGGTTACAACTTCACAGCCCAGCTTTTTCGCCAGTTTGTCGATATGTATTTTGTCTCCGTTCTTCTCAACAATATCCATCATGTTGACAGCCATGATCACCGGAATACCAAGTTCCATGATCTGTGTGGACAGATACAGGTTACGCTCAATGTTGGTACCATCTACGATGTTCAGGATCGCATCTGGTCTTTCATTAATCAGGTAATTTCTGGCTACCACTTCCTCCAGTGTATACGGAGATAAAGAATAGATACCCGGAAGGTCCATGATGGTGACATCTTTGTGGCCTTTGAGCTTTCCTTCTTTTTTCTCGACGGTTACACCTGGCCAGTTTCCTACGAACTGGTTGGAGCCTGTCAGTGCATTGAACAATGTTGTCTTACCGCAGTTCGGGTTTCCTGCGAGTGCAATCTTAATTGCCATTTTTTCCATGCCCCTCTTTCTTTGATTTTTACTGATTTTAATAACTTCACAAGCCTTACCAATATTGGCTACAGCTTGCTTTTGTTAGCATCCGCTAACAAGCAGGCAAAAAAAATTTACTCTACTTCAATCATTTCGGCATCTGCTTTTCTTAAGGATAATTCGTATCCTCTGACGGTTACTTCGACCGGATCGCCGAGCGGAGCAACTTTGCGCACGAATACGTCAACACCCTTGGTGATTCCCATATCCATGATTCTTCTTTTGACCGGACCGGAGCCGTTGAGTTTTACAACTTTAACGGTTTCTCCTACGGAAGTCTCTTTTAAAGTCTTCATCTTCTCTCCTTCTTTCCTATCAAATCAGGATTTTGGCTGCCATATCTTTTCCAACGGCCACCCTGGAATCTTTCACATTCACGATGAGATTGCCGTCGATTTCCGATACGACTGTCACGTTTCCGCCAACGACGAAGCCAAGATTTTCAAGAAATCTTCTGGTCTCTTCTTTTCCGCCGACTTTTCTGATTGTGTAACATTCGCCTGGATTTGCCATCGTTAAAGGCATAGTCAATTACCTCCTGTGTATGATAATGAGTTTCATCTCTATTTCAGTTGTTAGTATATGCTAACGTACGTTAGATGTCAACTGCTTTTTTACTATTTTTTTGTATTTTTTTCTGAAATTTACTCCGTTACTGAGAAAAAGCCTTCGTTAAGAGCCCTATTTTTTTGAAAAATAAGGCAGAACAGAGAAATTTCGTATCTCCCTGTTCTGCCCTTTTTGCTTTCCATTTCTTTTTAGAAACGGTACATCATCTTATGCCATTTTGCACCGCCATGCGTCGAGTCGGAAAGTTCGATATATTCGTATCCGATCCTTTTGTAGAATGGAATCATATGATCCTTGCACGTAAGAACAACGGCTTTTTTGTCACGCTCTCCTGCGCTTTTTACCATATGACGCATCAGTGCTTCTCCAATGCCCTGTTTCTGGAACTTCGGATTGACGTCCAGTCCGAAAATCATCTGATAATCGCCGTCCGGGTTGTGCAGCGTGGCGTCATGGTAGAGTGCATCCGCCAGATAATCGGTATCCGCACAGCAGCCATTGCAGAAGCCTGCGATTTCGCCGTCTTCAGTTTCCGCCACAAAAAAGCTGTTTTTGCAGGTTTTGTACCGCTCCATGAAGTCTTCATAACCTGCCGCCTCGGCAGCCGGGAAGCATAGCGCCTCCACCTCGGCTACCTTTTTCAGATCTTCCTCTTTTACCGGACGGATCGTATACTTTACTTTTCGTTTTAAATAGGGCTTCAGTCCCGCAACGACTTCTTCCACCGTTCCATCCACGAACGGATTCTTCAGTCCTGCCAGCTCCAGCAGTGCAAAATATCCCTTGCTTCCGCCTGCCTGGCAGAGACGGTAATAATCGTCCCACGCCTTTTCCGGCTCTTTTTTGGAACGCTCAAAGAACTGGAAAGCACAGATCTGTGCCAGCGCATAATCAATATAATAGAACGGGTTCACAAAGATATGCTGCTTCTGCATCCAGAAACCGCCCTCCTCGAGGAACTTGTGGCCGTCATAATTTCTCCATGGCATATAGGTCAGCTCTAACTGATGCCAGATCGCACGGCGCTCCTTGGCCGTCATGCCGATATTTTCAAATACCTTATGCTGGAACTCATCCACACATACCATGTACGGAATCACTTCCAGCGCGCTCATCAGGTGCGCATAACGGTAATCATCTGCTTTCTCTCCAAAGAATGCATTCATCCAGGGGTATGCGAAATGCTCCATTGTCATCGAGTGAATCTCCGCCACCTCGCTTGTCGGGAATACCATATCCATAAACGGAATCTGTTTTGCCGCCGTATACGCCTCGAATGCATGGCCCGCCTCATGAGTCAGAACATCAACGTCCGCGCTCGTACCATTAAAGTTGGAGAAGATGAACGGCGCCTTGAACGTATTCAGAAATGTGCAGTAACCGCCTGTCTGTTTTCCCGGCTTCGTCTCCAGGTCAAACAGCTCATGCTCCACCATAAAATCAAAGAACTCACCCGTCTCTTTCGACAGCTCATGGTACATCTTCTGCGCCTTCGCAACCAGTTCCTCCGTCGTTCCTTCCGGAACCGCATTTCCTTCCGGGAAAATCAGCTCCTCATCGTAATAATGCAGCCGGTCCACTCTAAGCCGTTTCTCCTGCTCCTTCCGAAGCTCCAGGCAGAGCGGTACAATCTTCTCCTTCACCTGCGCACGGAACTTTGCAACATCCTCCGCCGTATAATCGTATCTTCCATAGCTCAGGTAAATAAATTCAATGTAAGAAGAAAATCCCAGCTTCTTCGCAATTTTATCGCGCAGCGGAACCATCTTGTCATACAGCGCATCCAGCTCCCCGGAAATCTCTTCATACAAATCTCCCCATGCCGTCATCGCCTCTTTCCGCATCTGGCGGTCCGTACTCTGCATCGCCTTCAGCAGTCCATAAAAATTACACGTTTCGCCCTTAAATTCCGTCGAAGCATTCGCCGTAATTTTACTGTACTGCTGCGTCAGATTCGCCTCTTCGATCAGATCCTCCACGATACAGTCGTCCGCTAATTTTTGGCCAACCTCCATATTCTTCACAAAAAATTCCCCGAACTCCTCTGCAAACTCTTTGATAAACGGAGACTCCAGAATCACCTTCTCTGCCTTTTGTATCAGCAGATGGATCGCCGGAATCGTCTCATTCCAGAACTGAACCTCTCCTTCATAAAACGAATCTCTGGTGTCCACCGTATATCTTACCTGCGCCACTTCCGCCATTGTCGCCCAGGCATCCTCGCGCGTTTTTTCTTCCATAAAAAGTCCGCGCAGCTCCTCATATGATTTTGCCTCTTTGAGCGCCTTCGTATACGCTCTTACTTTTTCCTGCTCTGCCTCCATGTCCGGCCTTACGTATTCAATTTCCGAAAACTTTTTCATCTTCTCTTACCTCCTTCTATTCCAGAACGCCCAGATTTTTCAACTCATGATAAACCCGGGACGCCGGCAGCCCCATCACATTATAATAGTCTCCCTGGATTCCTTTCACAAACTTTGTCCCAAACACCGTCTGAATTCCGTATCCTCCAGCCTTATCCGACCACACAGGAGCCTCCCCCTCTTTCTCAAGAGCAAGATACCCGTTTATCTCCTCCTCTGTCATCGCATAAAACTCTACATCTGTACGGTCACAGAACGATACCACACGCTTTGCGTCCCCCTCTGTTACCGCAATCGTAACTCCAGTATACACCTGATGCACCCTTCCCTGCAACTGCTGCATCATGCTTCTGGCATGTTCTATCCCTTTCGGCTTGCCAAGGATCTCCCCTTCAAAAGCCACAACCGTATCCGCCCCGATCACAACGGCATCCCCTTCGGTAATCTCCGCAACATCCAGACATTTCAGCCGTGAAAGCTCCTCCACAACCTTCTCCGGTTCCGCAGACGTCACAACTTCTTCCGCCCCTGAAGCCTGAACCTTACACCGTATTCCCAACATCTCCATCAACTCTCTTCTTCTGGGTGACCCCGAAGCCAATATCACTTTCATCCTGCTGTCTCCTTTATTTTTTCTTTCATGACATGCATTTTTTTCACACCATGCAGCGGTCCGCGGGAATGTGCGGCTTGCGCCAGATGGCCGGATAAAATAAGTACGCCGGGAACAAACACAATCCACTCGTGTCCGTTCCCGGCGTACTTATTTTATCCAGATGCCTGAATTTCCGTCTTATGCAAAGCAAAACGATAAGCCGGGTTATGTCGTGTGTAATCATCTATCCAATGGAACTGTCGCCAGTCCCCTTAAGCGACCCACCTGAAAACATGACGGGCAGCCATATACGTTTTCTATTCGGTCTTGCTTCGGATGGGGTTTACATGGCTTTCTCTGTTACCAGAGAAACGGTAGTCTCTTACACTGCCTTTCCACCCTTACCAGGAAAAACCTGGCGGTATCTCTCTGTTGCACTATCCCTGGAGTCGCCTCCGCCGGACGTTATCCGGCATCCTGCCCTGCGAAGCCCGGACTTTCCTCACCTGGCCCCTTTCGGTCCTGCCAGCCGCGATTACATATCTTACTTTGTCAAAAACGGAACATCAGACAGTTAATAATCTTACCACAAACTCTCTTTCTTGTCCATCCCCAAATCGCAGATCCCACAAAGCCATACAAAACAGCCTTTCACACATCAAAGCAGCTTCCCCCCACAAACTCCCGCAGAATCGAATTCTTGGGAATATCCTCAATCGGCACTCCGACAAAATAATCCAAAAACTTCAGCAGCCGCTTTGCCTCCTGGTACTCCGGCTCTCCCTCCTCAATCTGGAACAGCAGCGGTTCCGCATACAGCTTCAGAACCGAAAGCTCATACACCAGCGCCGAATTAAACATCACATCCGCCTTCTCCTGGTTCGGAAAAATATTCCGATCCTCGCCGCGGCGCACCGACGGCCACATCGCAATCGTCTCCTTCGCCGACGTTGCCCGCGTCCGGCTGTCGCGCACCATCCGCCGGATCAGACGTCCGTCCGTCGTCGGAATCCGGTTGTGCTCATCCACATTGATCTGCGTCAGCGCACTGATATAAATCCGGAATTTACTTTCCGAAGGAAGCGACCATGTCAGTTTTTCATTCAGCCCGTGAATCCCCTCCAGCACCAGCACATCAGTCTCCTTCATCTGAATAAAATTCCCCTTGTACTCGCGCTTGCCCGTCTTAAAATTAAAATACGGCAGTTCCACACGCTCTCCGTTCAAAAGTGCTGTCATATCCCGATTCAAAAGCTCGATATCCAGTGCTTCCAGGCATTCAAAATCATAATCGCCGTTTTCATCCCGCGGCGTATCTACCCGGTTCACATAGTAATTATCAAGGCTGATCGGATGCGGCGTCAGACCATGCGCTGAAAGCTGGATGGAAAGCCGGTTGCAGAACGTTGTCTTTCCGGAGGAAGACGGCCCCGCAATCAGCACAAATTTAACCTGCTTTCTTTCCGCAATCTGCTCCGCAATCTTCGCGATTTTCTGCTCCTGCAGCGCCTCCGCAATCAGCATCATCTGCTGAATATTGCCCTTTGTGATGCGTTCATTTAAGTCGGCAACCGTGGAAATTCCCATCTGCTCACCCCAGCGCTCCGATTCCCGCTGCACCTGGAACACCTTCGGGGAGAGATTCGCCGCCGGCACCGTCTCCGGCGCCTTTTTCTCCGGCATCTGCAGCACAAAGCCGTCATCGTATAAATAGAGATCAAAATACTTCAGATAACTCGTATCATACGTCATAAATCCATAATAATAGTCTTCAAAATCCCCGAGACTGTACAGATTCACACGGGAGACACGGCGGTAACGGAATAAGCGGTCTTTATCCGTCATGCCATGCAGCCGGAACCGTTCTCTCGCCTCGTGCGTATCGACACTCCGCTTATAAATCGGCACCGCCTTTTCCACCTGTTCATGCATATACGCTTTTACTTCGTCCAAAAACGCCTGATTCAGCGTGATATCGCCGTCCACCGTGTAGAAAAAGCCCGAACCCGCCGAAAAATGCAGCATCACATGGCGGATCTTATCGTAGCCTCCCACATGATACACCGCTTTTACCAGCAGAAGAGAAAGACTCCTCTGATACGTTTTATGTCCGATCTCATCCTTCGTTGTCACAAATTCCAGTTCACATTTTTTTTTCAGCTGTTTGTGCAGCTCCCGCAGCCGTCCGTCCACTTTCACAAGGACAATCGGCGCGTCCATTGTTTTTTCAAAATCCTTTGCAATCTCATAATAAGAGCAATTTTCCGGATATTCGTATCCTTTTCCATCAATTGTTACCTGAATCAATTGTAATTCCTCCTTCTTGCAAAACTTTCTGAAAATTCAGAAGTGACAGAAAAGGCGCGCCCGAAAATTACAACTGCTGAAATTTTCAGACACGCCCCTCTTGTGCAAACGCTGTCGTTACATCGTATGGAAACGCGCAAGCGCAGATTCCAGTACTGCCTCTTTTTCTTTTAATTCCCAAAGGCGCTGTGCTGCCTTTTCACTGGAGTGATCCGAAAGCTGGCGGATCAGCGTCTGGTTCTGCTCCTGCTGTTTCAGAAGGTATTCCCTCAGCACCGGATTTTCCTTTTCCAGAAGGCGCGGTCCATAGAAAAGCTCCTCCGCCTTCAGATTCTCCTTTTCCCCTGGCACTGCCCGCAGAATCGGATAATATTTTCCATCCTCCTCTACAAAATTCTCCTGTGCAAGGAAAAATCCGTGTTCCAGAAGCCATGCACGCACGCGGTCGATATCCGACTGCGGCTCCAGGATCAGCTCCCGAAAACCGGACAGCAGCGGCTCACCTTCGCTTAAAATTCTTATGGTAAGCCCGCCGCCCATGCCCGCGATGAGAAGAGAATCACCCTCTCCCGCACGCAGGGCATGGAGTCCGTCGGAAAGTCTTGTTTCTATGTAGTCCCCCATCTGGTACTGCGCAATATGCTCCCTGGCCCGCTCCAGCGGTCCGCGGTTCACATCCATGGCGATTGCGGAGGAAATCTTCTTCTGTTCCAGCAGCGCAATCGGCACATAACCGTGATCTGTTCCCACATCGACCAGGCAGCCGCCCGGGGTGACAAACTCCGCTACCGCGGAAAGTCTTTTTGATAACTGCATTTTCCTGTCGTCCTTTTCTTCCTCGCAGATTAGTCCAGGTAATCTTTCAGCTTTCTGGAACGGCTCGGATGGCGCAGTTTACGGAGCGCTTTCGCCTCAATCTGACGGATACGCTCTCTTGTAACGTTGAACTCTTTACCAACCTCTTCGAGGGTTCTCGCACGGCCGTCATCGAGTCCGAAACGGAGACGCAGAACCTTCTGCTCACGGTCAGTCAGCGTGCTTAACACATCCTCGAGCTGCTCTTTCAGCATGGTGAATGCTGCCGCGTCTGCCGGTACCGGCACATTGTCGTCCTGGATGAAGTCACCGAGGTGGCTGTCCTCTTCCTCACCGATTGGTGTCTCGAGTGAAACCGGTTCCTGGGAGATTTTCAGGATCTCACGCACACGCTCTACAGACATGTGCATCTCCTCTGCGATCTCTTCCGGAGTAGGTTCGCGGCCTAACTCCTGCAGTAACTGACGGGAAACGCGGATCAGCTTGTTGATGGTCTCTACCATATGAACCGGAATACGGATCGTTCTCGCCTGGTCTGCAATCGCTCTTGTGATTGCCTGGCGGATCCACCATGTTGCATAGGTGGAGAATTTGTATCCCTTGCGGTAATCGAATTTTTCAACCGCTTTGATGAGGCCTAAGTTACCTTCCTGAATCAGATCCAGGAACAGCATGCCGCGGCCGACATAACGTTTTGCAATGGAAACAACGAGACGAAGGTTGGCCTCTGCCAGACGTTTTTTCGCATCCTCATCGCCCTCTTCCATTCTCTGTGCCAGCTTGATCTCTTCCTCTGCGGAAAGAAGCGGCACTTTACCGATCTCTTTTAAGTACATGCGGACCGGGTCCTCAATGCTGATGCCTTCCGGAACGGAAAGGTCGATGTTTTCCATATCGATCTCTTCTTCCTCGGAAAGGTCGATGTCATCGTCGTCCAGAAGGAGAAGATCGCGGTCTGCCGCATTTGGATCCTCGGTCATATCGGAGAGGCGCAGTACGTCGATACCGCTTGCCTCCAGGTATTCAAATACCTTCTCCATCTGCTCCGCATCCAGCGGCATATCGCGGAAAAAGTCGTTGATTTCCTGATATTCCAGGACGCTCTTTTTCTTTTTGCCGTATGCTACCAGCTCTTTTAATTTTTCCATAAATTTTGCTTTATCGAACTCCATTGACTGTCCATCCTTCCATAGCTTGTATATATTCTGTCCCTGCCCTGCGAAATTAAACACGCAGAACAGAAGATTCCAGGGTTTTTCTTTGGTATCCAGGCCTCCTTAAAAAGCGAAATCCGGAAGTTCCCCTGCTTTCCACCGCTCCAGGCTCTTTTTGTCCGCCATCAGCTTCTGCAGCGCCGCCATATCGGTCACATTCATATGTGCCGACTGATACGCAATGCTGTTTTCTTTCATATTGCAGATCACATCATGCAGCGCGCGCCGTTTTTCCTCCTCTGTCTCCAGCGGGATTCTGGCATTAAAAAGGCCTGCAACTTCTTTCTGCTCCTCGGAATCAACAAACTGATTCAAAAGCTTTGCCGGATTCACCCCGCCCTCGTGATACTGCAGCACAATCATCTCTGCAATCTGGCGGTAAAGAGGTGTGGTAAAATCCTCCGGCGTAATATATTTTTCCAGTTTTCCAATGAGCGCCGGATAAGAGGTCATCCATGTCAGCATCAGCTTCTGTGCTTTTTCGACACCGCCCTCTTTCTCTTTTTTGTTTGCGGCTGTATTCCGCGGCTTGACACGCTCCGTCCTTCCGGCTCCTGATAGTGCCATCTGACCGACCTGCTTTCGCAGTACTTCGACGGCAATCCCGTATTTTCCTGCCACTGCCTCAAGATAACTGTTCCGCTCGATCTCATCCTCGATTGCAACGAGACGACGCACCGCCTCATGCAGGAAATCGGATTTGCCCTGCGGGTCGGCAAGGTCGAAATCGCGTTCCTTCATGCGGATCTCATACAAAACGCTGTTCTCCGCCTCTTCCAGACGTTTTTCGAACGCTTCGCAGCCCTCGTGCTGGATAAACTCATCCGGGTCCTTATACGGTCTCAAATTGACGACACGCGTTGTAAGACCAACCCCTTTGAGCATCGGAATCGCACGAAGCGCCGCTTTGACGCCTGCCTCATCGCTGTCATAGATCACAAGAACCTCGTCGGTATACCGTTTCATCAGCCCCGCCTGCAGCGATGTGAGTGCTGTTCCAAGAGAAGCTACCGCGTTATTGAATCCTGCCTGGTGCATGGAGATGACGTCCATATAGCCCTCGCAGATAATCAGATTTTTTCTCCGTGAAGAGCGCGCCAGATGCAGCCCGTAGAGATTGCGGCTCTTATCGAAAATCTTTGTCTCCGGCGAATTCAGGTATTTCGGCTTTCCATCCCCCATCACACGGCCTCCGAAGCCGATGACACGGCTGTTGGCATCCATGATCGGGTAAATGACACGGTTCCAGAACTTGTCCTGCATGCCATGCACCTCGTCCGCCAGAAAAAGGCCCGACTGACGCAGGATTTCATCGTCATACCCTTTTTCTTTTAAGAAACGGTACAGCAGGCTTCCATACTTATCTGAATAGCCAAGGCCGAATTTTCGAATCGTATCATCCGAAAGGCCGCGCCCCTTCAGGTAATCGTAGCCCTGCTTTCCGCGCTCGGTGTGGAGCTGGTAATAATAGAATTTCGCCGCCTGCTTATTGATCTCCAGCAGCGTATTCTTTAAATCCGCCTGCTCCTTTGCTTCTTTCGAATACTCCATCTGCGGAAGCTCCACCCCGGCCCGGTCGGCCAGAAATTTCAAGGCTTCCACAAACGTGAAGTTTTCGTATTCCATCAAAAATGTGAAAACATTTCCTCCGGCTCCGCATCCGAAGCAGTAATACATCTGCTTTCCTGGGCTGACGGAAAAGGAAGGGGACTTCTCATTGTGGAACGGGCAGAGCCCGAAGTAAGAGCTTCCTCTTCTTGTCAGCTTTACGTAGCCGGATATCACATCTACGATGTCATTTTTCATACGAATCTCTTCCACTAAATCATCGGAATATCGCATTTTTTCCTCCCTGTATCTAATAAACCGCCCAGGCTTTCGGCACGAACAGCTCCTCGTATTTGTGCATGGAATACTGATCGGTCATACCGGCAATGTAATCGCATACTACCTGTGTCTTGTCCTCGCCGCACCCGATCAGATTCCGGTACTCGCGGGACATCTGTTCCGGGTGCTCCTGGTAGTAGGTGTAGAGGGAAATCAGCATCTTCTTTGCCTTCTCCTCCTCTTTTTTCGCCTCCTGGTTGCGGTAGACGTTCGCGAACATCAACTCCCGCAGCATGCGCATTCCCTCGGCAATCTCCGCCGACTGGCGCACATACTCCGTTCCGCGGCTCTGCTCCACAATGTCGTGGATCAGCGTATTGAGCCGCTCGCGGCATGTATCGCCAAGGACGACGCGGATCGTAATCGGGATGTCATCCTCGCTTAAAATGCCGGCACGGATGGCATCGTCCATATCGTGGTGGATGTAGGCGATCTTGTCGCAGAGACGCACAACCTGTCCCTCCAGGGTCGACGGCTTTCCCGCCGTGCGGTGGTTCAGAATTCCATCCCGCACTTCCCAGGTCAGGTTCAGGCCCTGTCCTTCCTTTTCCAGAACCTCCACGACACGGACGCTCTGTTCCGCGTGGCGGAAGCCCCCGGGATGCACCGCATTGAGCGCCGCTTCCCCGGAATGGCCGAACGGCGTGTGTCCGAGATCGTGGCCGAGCGCAATGGCTTCGGTCAGATCCTCATTCAGATTCAGCGCCCGCGCAATCGTGCGGGCAATCTGGGACACCTCGAGTGTGTGCGTCAGGCGGGTCCGGTAATGATCGCCCTGCGCAGCAAGAAACACCTGTGTTTTGTCTTTCATCCTGCGAAAGGCTTTGGAGTGGAGAATCCGGTCCCGGTCTCTCTGGTAGACGGTGCGGATGTCACACTCCGGTTCATATCGGTCCCTTCCTCTGGAATTCCGGCTGTGCGCCGCATAAGGACTCAGCTTCTGAAATTCCCGTTCTTCAAACGATTCTCTCAAGTTCAAACGAAGACCACCTCTTTCCCGGTAATATGCCTGTAACAGTTCTTTTCATTGTCCTCCTATTTCCTATATTCGGTGCCCGATTCCGATTTCCTTTTTTATTTTTCAAATTTTTCAAATTTTTTCAAAAAAAGTGTTGACGGCTTACAACTCTGGTGCTATAATACATCTTGTCGTCAGCGAGATGACAAAAACTTAAAGAACATGCGGAAGTGCTGGAATTGGCAGACAGGCCAGACTAAGGATCTGGTGGTCATTGCGATCGTGTGGGTTCAAGTCCCATCTTCCGCATGAAATTTAAAAAACTACATAACATGCGGAAGTGCTGGAATTGGCAGACAGGCCAGACTAAGGATCTGGTGGTCATTGCGATCGTGTGGGTTCAAGTCCCATCTTCCGCAGAACGAAAACCCTTGTGCATGCAAGGGTTTTTTCCTGCTCAAAAAAATCAGAGGAAATTCCTTTCCGGATCCCTCTGATTTCTTATTTTTCTTTTTTTCAGAATTTTCTCTGCAATTTCTGTTTTTACAGGTTCGGTCTTACAATCTTCGGTGTATAGCCAGCCTCTTCCAGTGCTTTGACAATACGGTTCTTGTGATCGGTGCCGAATGCCTCCATTGTGATGCGGAGCTCTACTGCAGCACTTCTGTTCGTTGTGAAGAACTGGTTGTGGTCCAGTTTGATGACGTTTCCGTTCTCGTTTGCAATCACCTGGGAAACGCGTACCAGCTCGCCTGGTTTATCCGGCAGAAGAACGGATACAGTAAAGATACGGTCTCTCTGGATCAGTCCGTTCTGGATCACGGAAGACATGGTGATGACGTCCATATTTCCGCCGCTTAAGATCGAAACAATCTTTTTGCCCTTGACATCCAGATGCTTTAATGCAGCCACAGTCAGAAGACCGGAGTTCTCGACGATCATCTTGTGGTTTTCTACCATATCAAGGAATGCTACGATCAGCTCATCATCATCCACAGTAATGATCTCGTCCAGGTTCTGTCTTACATACGGGAAAATCTTGGTTCCCGGTGTCTGTACTGCAGTACCGTCTGCAATTGTGCTGACAGGAGATACGGTCGTTACCTCGCCTTTTTCAAAAGAAGCCTTCATACAGGCTGCTCCGGACGGCTCAACACCGATGACTTTGATGTTTGGTTTCAGCAGTTTTGCCAGTGTGGAAACACCGGTAGCCAGTCCGCCTCCTCCGATCGGAACAAGGATATAATCTACGAGCGGAAGCTCCTGAATCACTTCCATAGCGATGGTTCCCTGGCCGGTTGCAACGGTCAGATCATCGAACGGGTGAATAAAGGTATAGCCATGCTCTGCTGCAAGCTCGTATGCTTTTGCACATGCCTCATCGTACACATCTCCGTACAGAACAACCTCAGCGCCGTAGCTCTGGGTACGCTCTACTTTGATGAGCGGTGTGGTCGTCGGCATCACAATGACAGCCTTTGCACCGTAGCATTTTGCCGCATACGCAACGCCCTGTGCATGGTTTCCTGCCGATGCGGTGATCAGTCCTTTTGCGCGCTCCTCTTCACTTAAGGTGCTGATTTTGTAATAGGCACCGCGCAGCTTATAGGCGCCGGTCAGCTGCATATTTTCCGGTTTTAAGTAGACTTTATTTCCCGTCTGCTCGCTGAAATATTTGCTGTAAACCAGTTTGGTCTCCTGTGTTACTTTTTTTACAATTTCAGACGCTTCCTCAAATTTCGGGAGTGTCAGCATTTCTTCTGCCATAGTCTTTTCTCCTTGTTGTCTTTTTAAGCATTCTCTTCGGATGTATGGAACAGTGCATTTACAAACTGGTCTGCATCAAATTTCTGCAGATCGTGGATGCTCTCGCCCACGCCGATGTATTTGACCGGAATATCAAGCTCGGACTGGATGGCAACGGCGATACCGCCCTTTGCAGTTCCGTCCAGCTTCGTCAGAATGATACCGGTGACATTTGCCACTTCCGCAAACTGTCTTGCCTGCTGCAGCGCATTCTGGCCCGTGGTACCATCCAGCACCACCAGCGTTTCCAGGTATGCCTCTGGGTACTCTTTTTCCAGAATCCGGTAAATCTTGTGGAGCTCTTCCATCAGGTTCTTCTTGTTGTGAAGTCTTCCTGCCGTATCACAGATCAGCACATCCGCATTTCTGGCTTTTGCCGCTGCGACTGCATCGTACACGATGGACGCCGGATCTGCTCCGTTCTGTCCGCCGATGATATCCACGCCGGCGCGGTGCGCCCACTCCGTGAGCTGCTCGCCTGCCGCTGCACGGAACGTATCTGCTGCCGCAAGAACAACCTTTTTGCCCTGATCCTTCAGAAGGCCGGCCAGCTTTCCGACGGAGGTCGTTTTTCCGACTCCATTGACACCGATCACCAGCACTACCGATTTCCGGTTTTCAAATTCATAGGCTGTATCGCCTACATCCATCTGTTTTTTGATGCTCTCGATCAGAAGCTGTTTGCACTCTGCCGGATCGGTAATGTGCTCTTCTGCCACCCGCTCTTTTAAGTGGTCAATAATTTTGGTCGTTGTATTGATGCCGATATCTCCCATGACGAGAATCTCCTCGATCTCCTCATAAAAATCGTCATCAATATTGGAATAGCCGCTGAAAATAGAATCAATTCCAGCTACAATGCTGTCTCGGGTCTTCGTCAGACCGTTGACAAGACGTTTGAAAAAGCCTACTTTCTCCTCCGCCATACCGTTCGCCTCCCTTTATCTTTTCTATCTTACTTCTTTCGTATTGTATCTTATTCGTTTCTATTTGTCCAGTTCTCCCTCGATCAAATCGACAGAAACAAGGGTAGAAACACCCTTCTCCTGCATCGTGATGCCGTACAGACGGTCTGCCGCCGTCATCGTACCGCGCCTGTGGGTGATGACGATGAACTGGGTATTTTTTGTCAGCTTATGCAGATACTGTGCAAAACGCGTTACGTTGGAATCGTCGAGCGCCGCCTCGATCTCGTCAAGTAAACAGAACGGGGACGGCTTTAAGTTCTGGATTGCAAAAAGCAGCGCAATCGCGGTCAGTGCCTTCTCGCCTCCGGAGAGCTGCATCATATTCTGCAGTTTCTTTCCCGGCGGCTGGGAAATGATGCGGATACCTGCCTCGAGTACATCCGTGTCCTCCTCGAGTTCCAGCGTTCCCTTTCCGCCGCCGAACAGCTGGCGGAACACGCGGTCAAACTCTTTCCGGATCTCCTCGAATTTTTCCGTGAACTGCTTGCGCATACCGGCATCCAGCTCATCGATGATGCCCTGCAGTGTCTCTGCCGCCTTGACAAGATCGGTGTGCTGTGCATCGAGAAAGGCGTGGCGCTCCGAAATCTCTTTGTACTCCTCAATCGCATTCACATTGACAGAGCCAAGCTTCCGGATCGCATCTTTTACTTCCAGCACACGCCGCTTTAATTCACTACGCTCCGGAATCTCCTCCATCTGGAACTCTCTTGCGTGGCCCGGTGTCACTTCGTACTCTTCCCAGAGATACGAGGTCTGTGCCTCTTTTGTCTCCTCCAGCTTTTCTTTCTGGCTGTTCAGACGGAAGCACTCTTTGTCCATCAGGGAAATCTGGTCGGAGAGCTGATCCCGCTTCTCGAAAAATTCTTTGTGATCTGCGCTTAATGCTTCTTTTTTCTCCTGCAGTTCCACAATCCGGCGGTCTTCCTCTTCTTTTGCCTGCACTGCTGCTGCAATCGTCTTCTGGATCTCCACGATGTCCTGCTGTTTCCTTTTGACATCGTCTTTTTCCTCCGCCGCTTTTTCCAGCATGGTGCGGCTTTCCGCTTCCAGTTTTCCCGTCTCTTCCTCAAGACGGCGGATGTTCTGGGCAAGGAATCCATCCTTCTGGGACAGATTTGCGTAATTTAACCGGATTTCTTCAAGATCCTTCGTATATTCTGCTTCCCGGCGGCGAAGCCCTGTAAGCGCCTCCTGTGCCTTCTGGATATTCTCCTGCAGCGTGCTTTCCCGCTCCACCGATTCCTGCATTTCCTGACCGATGACTTTCCGGTTCCGCTCAATCTCGGCGATCTGATTTTCAATCTCGAGACTCTCCTTCTGAAGCGCTTCAAAATCCAGACGGATTTCCGTCTTTTTCTCGCGCGCTTTTTCCAGATTCAGGCGCACCGTATTCTGCTCGATGTACTGCCGCTGCAGTTTTTCATTCAGCTCGGTGCGGAGATCACGGATTTCATTCCGCTTATTTTTCTTCTCTTCAAGTTCCTGCTGGATTTCCCGCAGTTCCTTCGCAAGACCCTGTACGCTCTTTTCGAGTTCCTCAATCTCACGCCGTCTTCCGAGCAGGTTGCTGTTGTTCCGGAACGAACCTCCTGTCATGGAACCGCCCGGGCTCAAGAGCTCGCCCTCGAGGGTTACCATGCGGAGCGTCTGACGGTATTTCCGCTGAATCACAATGGCATGGTCGATCGTGTCGACCACCAGCGTTCTTCCAAGCAGCTGTGCCACAAGGCCCTCATACACCGGGTCGTACGAAACAAGTGCATTTGCCACACCAAGCACACCGGTTTCTCTTGCCGCATCCTCATTCACCTGCGTTTTTTTCCCGCGCATACTGGTGAGCGGAAGGAACGTCGCACGGCCGAAATGGCCCCGTTTCAGGTATTCAATCAGGTATTTCGCCGTCGCCTCATTGTCGGTGACAATATTCTGAATGCTGCCGCCAAGTGCGGTCTCGATCGCCGTCTCGTACTTTTTCTCCGCCTGCAGAAGATCCGCCACAACGCCGTGGATGCCGGGATTCCGGTCTTTCTGCTCCATGACCTTCCGAATACTGTTTCCATAGCCGTCGTACCGCTCGGTGATGTTCTTTAAGGATTCGAGCCTTGACGCTTCTCTGTGGTAATTGGTCTGGCCGGCTTCCATCTCTTTCGTCTGGTTCGAGAGATCCGCCGTCAGCGCGGTAATCTTCTGATCTGCCTCCTGGTACTGCTGTTTCAGGCTGCTTACCGTCTCTTCGAGCGCTTCAAACGCGTTCTGCAGTTCTTCCATCTGCCCGTTCTGTTCGGACTCGCTCGTCTTTAAATGCAGCACCCTCTGGCTTAATTCTGCCTTTCGGATGCCGATCTGCTCGAGCATCGCATCGTAGCGCTGCATTTTTCCCTTCGTGGAACCCCGCTGGTTCAGAAGGCCGATGACTTCGCTCTTATCCTGTTCACTCTGCAGCTCGACTGCCTGGATCTGCCCCTGGCATTCCGAGAGAGCGGCCTCTTTCTCACTCTTTTCCGTCTCTGACGCAAGAAGTGCTTCATGAAGCCCGTTCTTTTCTGCCTGATATGTATTTTTTTCTGCCGTCTTTGTGCGGCTCTCCGCGCGGATCGCCTCCAGACGTTCTCTTAATGTGTCGCTGTTCCTCTCCGATGCATGAATCTGCTCATTCAACACCTCGATCTGGTTTTCGAGCTGCTGACGTTTCAGTGCATTCTCCCCCGCCTGATCGCGCGCAGAAAGAATCGTCTGGTCCAGTTTTTCCTGCTCCTGTTCCAGCTTTTCATACTCCTGCTTCGTATGCTCAAAAGCCTCTTTCGTGCTCTTTAACTGCTCTTCTGTAATCCGGTACCGGTCTTCTACTTTCGCGAGATCGTTCCGGATGCGCTCCATCTCGAGCAGAAACATATTGATATCGAGGAGCTTTAATTCCTCTTTCTTCTTTAAATAAATCTTTGCCGTCTCAGACTGGCGTTCCAGCGGCTCTAACTGCCTTGTCAGTTCCGAGAGAATGTCGTTGACGCGCACCAGATTCTGCTGCTCTTCCGCCAGCTTCTTTTCGGTCACGGCCTTCCTTCTCTTGAATTTGACAATTCCTGCCGCTTCGTCAAACAGCTCCCGGCGCTCTTCCGGCTTACCACTTAAAATCTTATCAATCTGACCCTGTCCGATGATGGAATAGCCTTCTTTTCCGATACCGGTATCGTAGAACAGCTCGTTGATGTCCTTTAACCGGCACGATGCGCCGTTCATCAGATACTCGCTCTCACCGGAGCGGTAGAGCCGTCTCGTCACCGTGACTTCCTCGAAATCGACATTCAGCTTGTGGTCGGAATTGTCGAGTGTAATTGCAACCGACGCGTAGCCGAGCGGCTTTCTCGTCTCGGTTCCGGAGAAAATAACATCCTGCATATTTCCGCCGCGGAGCTGCTTGGCGCTCTGTTCGCCGAGCACCCAGCGCACCGCATCGCCAACATTGCTCTTTCCACTGCCGTTCGGCCCTACAACGCCGGTAATACCGTCGTGGAACTGCAGAATGGTTTTGTTGGCAAACGACTTAAATCCCTGCATTTCAATGGATTTGAGATACATAATTCACCTACGCTTTTTTTCTGGCAAGAATTGCATCGTATGCCGCTGCCTGTTCTGCCGCTTTTTTCGTTCTGCCCTTTCCGGTACCGAGCGCTTTCTTTCCGACGCTGACCTGTGCCCAGAAGCTCTTGTCGTGATCCGGTCCCTCTTCTTTTAAGATGGTGTAAACAATCTCTTCATCCGTCTCACCCTGGATCAGCTCCTGCAGAATCGTTTTGCTGTCGTAGAAAAGCTGTTTGTGTTCGATATCGTTTAAGATATAGTTCAGAACGAACGCTTTTGCCGGTTCAAAGCCGCCGTCCAGGAAAATCGCACCGATCGTTGCCTCCATAGCATCCGAAACGATGGAATCGCGGTGACGGCCGCCGGTTGCCTCCTCGCCCTTTCCAAGGAGCAGAAAGCTGCCAAGGTCAATCTCACGGGCACAGAATGCCAGTGCCGGTTCACAGACGAGGCTGGCGCGTTTTTTCGTCATCTCGCCCTCCGGGAGACGCGGGAATGTCTTGTATAAAAATTCGCTGGATACAACTTCCAGCACGGCATCTCCTAAGAACTCCAGACGCTCGTTGCACTCCAGGCGCTCCATATGGTGCTCATTTGCGTAGGAAGAATGGCGCATCGCCATCTCCAGCAGTCCGAAATCCTGAAATTTATACTGGATCTTCTTTTCCAAATCCACGAGTTTATCAATATTATTCATAACCTGTTTTAAGCCTGTCCTTCCTCATAGTTACCGTTTGCAGGTGTTCTGCGGACGGTAACAAAGGGGCTGTCCTGTAGCAAACAGCCCCTTCGCCATTTTCTATTATTCTGCCAGTTTCTTTTTGATCGCTTCCACCGCATCCTCAACCGATACGATGTGCTCTGCTTCTTCTGCTTCGATCTGGATATCAAATTCTTCTTCAATTCCCATCACAATCTGAAATACATCCAGGGAATCCGCTCCCAGATCATCTGTAAAGGTTGTCTCCATGGTTACTTCATTCGGATCTACGTTTAATACATCCGCAATGATCTCCTGTAATTTCTCAAATTCCATCTTTCGCTGCCTCCCTGCTGCTCTTATAGTCTGCCAGATGCTCCTGCACTTTCTGCGGAATCTTCTCCTCGCTAAATGAAATGCACTGGAGAATGGAATTTTTAAATTCGTTGGCTTTTGAGCTTCCGTGCGTTTTTACAACGAGTCCTTTTAAGCCAAGCAGCGGTGCTCCGCCGTACTCACTGGCATCAAAAGACTTCAGTGTCTCTTTCAGCGCCGGTTTCACAAGAAGGGCTCCGATTTTACTGCGCAGAGATGTCATCATGCCCTGTTTTACCTTGGAAATCAGGGTCGCGCCGACGCCCTCATACAGCTTTAAGATAACGTTTCCGACAAACGCCTCACAGACAACAACGTCTGCGGCTCCGTTTGGAATTTCTCTTGCTTCGATACTGCCGACAAAGTTGATATACGGGTTTTCTTTCAGAAGCGGATACGTCTCTTTGACGAGCGCGTTTCCTTTTTCTTCTTCCACACCGATATTCACGATTCCCACACGCGGATTTTTAATGCCGACAACGTGTTCCATATAGATGGAACCCATCATGGCAAACTGCACCAGATGGGACGGTCTTGCATCAACATTCGCACCGCAGTCGATCAGAAGGGATACACCGTCTTTCGTCGGGATCAGCGGAGCCAGCGGCGGGCGCTCTACGCCCTTGATGCGTCCTACGATCGTCTGTCCGCCGACCAGGACTGCTCCGGTGCTTCCGGAGGAGACAAACGCGTCTGCCTCTCCGCAGCGCACTTTTTTCATGCCGACAACGATCGAAGAATCTTTTTTGTGGCGGATCGCATTGACCGGCGGCTCTCCCGTCTCAATGATCTCGGTTGCCGGAACGATCTCAACCCGCTCCTTCGGGTACGTATATTTCTGCAGTTCTTTTTCGATGACATCCACCTGGCCGACCAGCTGGACTTTGACACGTTCATCTGCGTTTACGGCCTCAACGGCGCCTTTTACCGGCTCCACAGGCGCATAATCGCCGCCCATCGCGTCCACTGCAACTCTGACTAAGTCACTCATGTTTTTTCCTCTTTTCTCTTTTCTAAAGCGCGTTTGAAAACTCTTTTTCTTTCAAAAAACCGTTTTCAACCACGCTCTAAAAGCACTCATGCAAGTGCTGTATTAACTATACTAAACTCCTTTGCAAAAATCAAGCACAAATGCCCATCCGCGCTTTCTCCTGTATTCCAAAAAAGCGGGTGGATTTATCTTTCCAAAATCCACCCGCTCTGTTTTATCTTATTTTTCTTAAGAAACCTTGACTCCGCTCGAATTCATCTCATGACCGTCTATGGTTGTATTCCGTGCCATGACACCGGTATCCGGATCCAAATAATATTCCTCACCATCCTGCGTGAACCAGCCGGTCTGCATCTGACCGTTGTCCGCCAGATAATACCATTCTTCTCCGCTCCAGTACCATCCTGTCACCATGTATGAATTTTCATCAAACACGTACCAGTAGCCGTCGATATTCTGCCAGGTATTGGTTGCATAGCTTCCATCATTATTCTGATACTGCCATCCGTTTTCATTCTGAACCCATTTCCCTGCCGGAATTACCGTAACTTCTGTTACTGTACTCGTCGCCATGGAAACGGTATTTCCAACCGTGTTTGTTGCCACAACGTAATAGTAATCTTTGCCCTCCGCCGAAGTATCGACCTGGTATGTCACTTCTGTTGCGCCTTCAATCGGCGTTCCTCCGCCGTTGGAATTTACGTTGTTCTTATACCACTGATATGTTACTGTGCCTTCTCCCGTTATTCCTGCCTCACAAGTCAGCTTTCCAGATGTATTTCCAACGGGAATCTGCAGGCTCTCCACCGGATTTACCGAAAAAACCGGCTTTTCCAGATTGGCATCTACATGAACAGCATCGCTGTCCTCTTTTGAAATATCTACACTGGCCGAAGACGAAACCGTCGTCTCAGTTCCCATCATTTTATCCATCAGACTGTCTGTGGAACATCCTGAGAGGAATACTACACTGCACATGCATGCTGCCAGAAATATGATTCGTCTATTCTTCATATGCTTTGCACTCCTTTTTTATAATTGTTACGAAAATGTTGCAATATTGTTTCAATTCTCACCGAGACCATTATAGCACATCACGACACACCACGTCAAATCTTTTATATGACGCTTCCAGACAACCCGCAGAGACAACAAAAAAGCCCCCGGTGACGGGAGCCTTTTGCTGCATTGCACATCGGAACTGATTCCGATTTATGAATATTAGTCCATTGCAACGACTTCTTTTTTGTTGTAAGAACCACAAGCTTTGCAAACTCTGTGCGGCATCATAAGAGCACCACATTTGCTGCATTTTACAAGGTTCGGAGCAGACATTTTCCAGTTTGCTCTTCTCTTATCGCGTCTTGCTTTGGAAGATTTATTCTTAGGACAAATGGACATAGTTACACCTCCTTAAATTTGCTGAATATATCTTTGATTGCAGCCATTCGGGGGTCTAGCCCTGTGGTATCACAATCACAGGTCTGAATATTCAGATTCGCACCACAACGGCTGCAGATTCCTTTACAGTCATCTTTACACAGCACTCGAATCGGCCATTGGACTATGAGCTCATTACGAACCAGTTCTTCCACATCGAGCTCGTCTCCCTCCACAAACGAAGAGTCCTCTTCTTTTTTCTCGCGTTCTTCCTCTGACAGATTCAGATCAATCTGCAGATCGAACTCGAGCTGGAATGGAGTCGCTACCGGTGTCAGGCATCTTGCACATGGAATCTCCATTGTAAGGTCTGCGCTGCCGGTGATCGTGATCACACGATTGCCTTCATGCGTAAGGCCAAGGATAACAGGATGTTTTTCGATTACCCGATAGTCCTGCCCGCCGATCGAAAAAATTTCGGATGTAAGCGGAATTTCATACTTTTCGGACTTTCCGTCCTGCGCAAATAACTTGGTCAGACTGATTTTCATATTGTTCTCCTAATCACACTTTACCAATTATACCCGGGAAGGTAAGAATTGTCAACTGCTTTTTGAATTATTTTTTATTTTCCTTTTACTAACTCTACAGTCTCCTCGCAGATTGCGATTTCCTCGTTGGTCGGGATCACGCATGCTGTAATCTTGGAGCCTTCTTTGGTGATGATCTTCTCAACGCCGCGGCAGTTATTTGCCTCAGAATCGAATTCCAGACCCATGAACTCAAATGCTTTGCAGATGGTCTCACGAAGCGGAATAGCGTTCTCTCCAAGGCCTGCGGTGAAGGTGATCACATCTACGCCGCCCATAGCTGCGATGTAGGAACCGATGTATTTGATAATGCGGTAAGCGTATGCTTCCAGACAGTTGATGGCATCCTGATTACCTGCCTCTGCTGCTGCAGATACATCACGGTAATCGCTGGAGATGCCGGTCATGCCGAGCATACCGGATTTCTTGTTCAGAATGTTCAGAACCTCGGATACGGTCAGGTTCTCTTTGTTGCACAGATACTCAACAAAAGCCGGATCGATATCTCCGGAACGGGTTCCCATGATCACACCTTCGAGCGGGGTAAGGCCCATGGAGGTATCTACACATTTGCCGTTCTTTACAGCGGAAAGGGAAGCACCATTTCCCATATGGCATACGATGATCTTCAGATCGTTGTAGTCTTTGCCAAGGAACTCTGCGGTTCTCTTGGATACGAATTTATGAGAAGTTCCGTGGAAGCCGTATTTACGGATTGCGTATTTCTCATAGTACTCTTTCGGAATACCGTACATATATGCTTTCGGAGGCATGGTCTGATGGAATGCGGTATCAAATACTGCTACGTTCGGAACGCCCGGCATCAGTTTCATGCAGGCATTGATTCCCATCAGGTTTGCCGGATTGTGCAGAGGACCAAGGTCAGCGCACTCCTCGATAACTTTGATTACTTCGTCATCGATGATAACAGAGTTTGTGATCTTCATTCCGCCGTGCAGAACGCGGTGTCCGATGGCATCTACTTCTTCCAGGCTCTTGATGACGCCGCTCTTCTCGTTTACCAGAGCGTCCAGAACCATCTGGATTGCCTCTACGTGTGTCGGCATTGCTGCTTCTGTTACCTCTTTTTCGCCGTTCTTTGGCTCATAAACGAGGCGTCCGTCGATACCGATTCTCTCACAGAGTCCTTTTGCCAGGACGTCACGGTTATCGTAATTGATCAGCTGGAATTTCAGAGAGGAACTTCCGCAGTTTACTACTAATACGTTCATTTCTAAATTCTCCTATTTTAAAAGTCTTATTAAAACTTCTGGCCGGCCTGTTCTCCGCAGCCGGCCAGAAAACCGCTTGTAATTGGTTTTATTTCGTGCTTACTGTGCCTGGCACTGTACAGCAGTGATTGCTACAACACCAACGATATCCTCTGCGGAGCATCCACGGGACAGATCGTTGACTGGAGCTGCGATACCCTGCGTCATTGGGCCGTATGCTTCTGCTTTTGCCAGTCTCTGTACCAGTTTGTATCCGATGTTTCCGGCATCCAGATCCGGGAAGATCAGAACGTTTGCTTTTCCTGCTACTTTGCTGTCCGGAGCTTTGGATGCACCTACGCTCGGAACGATTGCTGCATCAAGCTGCAGCTCGCCGTCGAGAGCGAGATCCGGGTTTGCTTCTTTTGCAATTCTGGTAGCCTCAACAACTTTGTCTACATCAGCATGTTTTGCACTTCCTTTGGAGGAGTGGGAAAGCATAGCAACTCTTGGCTCGTTTCCGGTCAGCATGCGGTAGGACTCTGCGGAAGACTCTGCGATTGCAGCCAGCTCTTCCGGATTCGGGTTCTGGTTCAGACCACAGTCACCGAATACGAATACACCGTCATCGCCGTACTCGCAGTCCGGAACTACCATCAGGAAGAATGCGGATACGAGTTTTGTTCCTGGTTTGGTCTTTAAGATCTGCAGGCATGGACGTAAGGTGTTTGCGGTAGAATGGCAGGCACCGGAAACAAGTCCGTCTGCATCTCCCATTTTAACCATCATAACGCCATAATATGTATAGTCATTCAGGATGGTCTCTCTTGCTTTCTCCGGAGTCATGCCTTTCTTTGCACGAAGCTCTACCAGCTTATCTACATAAGCCTGTGTTTTCTCGTTTTTCTCTGGATCTACAATAGTAGCTTTGGAGACATCCAGTCCCTCGCTGCCTTTCTTTACTGCCTCTTCGCTTCCGATGATGATCAGATTTGCAAGATCCTCTTTCAGGATCTGTGCAGCAGCCTCATATGTTCTTCTGTCTTCTGACTCTGGCAGTACAATTGTTTTTTTGTCTGCTTTTGCTCTTGCTTTAATTGTGTCAATAAATCCCATGATCTTTTGACTCCTTTCGATAAATTTACTCGATATTCTCATTGTAGTACGCTTTTTGCCCTTTCGCAAGTATAAAATTCAAAACAACTGGACAAAAAATCCAAAACGGAGGAATTCTTGCATTCCTTTTCTGTTTTTGTTACGATAGGGCTATGTGATCCGCGGTTCCTCTCTGTTTGGAATCGTGCTATTTTTTTCGAAAGAAGGTACGTTTTATGACCATTACCGCAGTCATTGCAGAATATAATCCTTTTCATAACGGCCATGCTTATCAGCTGGCAAAAGCCAGAGAACTGACCGGGGCGGACTATCTTGTCGTGATTATGAGCGGCGATTTCGTCCAGCGCGGCGCACCTGCCATTCTCGATCAGCACGACCGTGCGGAGCTGGCGCTTCTTGGCGGCGCGGACCTTGTGCTGCAGCTTCCGTGTCACTTTGCGCTCGGCAGTGCACAGCATTTCGCACGCGGGGCGGTATCGCTTCTTACTGCGCTTGGCTGTGTCGATTTTCTCTGCTTTGGCAGTGAATATGGAGACACGGCGCCGTTTCTGGAACTCGCTGATGTTCTGCTCCACGAGCCGGAGGAATACCGTGAGCTGCTCTCCGGTCTGCTTCGGAACGGACTTTCCTTCCCGACGGCGCGCGCACAGGCACTTTCCGCTTATTTTTCTGACAGCGCTTCCTTCTCTTCGCTTCCAAAAGAAGAACTTGATACCTTTTTAAAAGAACCAAACAATATTTTAGGCATTGAATATGTCCAGGCACTTCTGCTGTCACAAAGCCGCATTCGGCCGGTAACGATCCGCCGGGAGGGCAGCGGCTACCACGAAGGAGCGCTTTTCACACATGCACTCCCTTCTGCTACAGCAATGCGGAATCTTCTTTTTTCCAATCCGCATAAGGATCTGGAACTGTCCGCGCTCGCCTCCTGCATGCCAGAAGCGGTCTTTCACGCTTTTCAGAATGCCGTCGCATCTCATGGACTGTTGACCGCCGATGATTTCAGCCTGCTCCTCGCCGCACGGCTCCTCACGGAAACGAAGGAATCTCTCTCCTCCTGTCTCGACCTCTCGCCGGATCTTGCCAACCGCATCCTCCGCCAGCGCCACGCATGCTCCTCATTTTCAGAATTCGCCATGCAGCTTAAAACAAAGGAAATGACGTATACCCGCATCAGCCGTTCCCTGATGCATCTGCTTCTGAACCAGAAAACATTGTACCCGGCCGGCTATAACCGTGTTCTCGGTTTCCGAAAAAGTGCCGGTGCATTGTTAAAAGAGATTAGAAGACGTTCTTCTCTGCCGCTCATTGCCAAGGCAGCCGACGCCCCGCGGCTTCTTACCGGCGATGCACTTGCCGCCTTTGAGAGCGATATACAGGCCTCTCTTTTTTACGAGACTGTCCGTTCTCACAAAACAGGGACACCGTTCGTCCATGAATACACAAAAAAGCTGGTTCTGTTATAGAACCAGCTTTTTTCCAGCAGCAGCATCATCTGCTGCTGTGGAACTGTATAGTCCTCCACAAACAGGAAAACATTTTTTGTATCTGCACTTTCTCTTGTAAAGTCAAACTGCATGAAACGCATCTCACCATTCAGTATAAAATTGATCATAACATGATGCATGATGTGTTCTGCTGTTCCCTGTGTGATTGCTTCCATCGTCATCTGCTGTTTTATCCGATTAAGATCATCTATATTGCCAGATGCATAACGCATGAGTATCTTCAAAATCAATGTACAGGATTTCTATATAATGATTTTTAAGAGCTTTTTCATATATTGCAGCCTGAACCGCTTTCTCCAACAACTGAATTCCTCCTTGTTTTCTCATGTACTATTAATGCTTCATAGCACTCCCGCTATAAATTACTTTCATCAGTAATTCCACATCAACAGGCTTAGCAACATGTTCATTCATCCCTGCTTCTTTTGCCCTTATTCTGTCCTCCGTGAACGCATTTGCTGTCATTGCAATGATCGGTATTTTCTTTGCATCCTCTCTGTCCAGAGACCTAATCATCTTTGTAGCTTCATAACCATTCATGACCGGCATCATAATGTCCATAAGAATGACATCAAATTCACCAGGTTCACTATTTCTGAACAGTTCAACAGCTTCCTGACCATCCCATGTTTTTGTCACGTCGGCACCTTTTTTCTTTCAGGAAATCCTCTCTTAGCTGCCCGCCGTTTTCTGTTTCCATTTTAATATTTGTACTCATTTGTCTGGCACTTTCAATGGCACGGAGGAGACTTTTGGATTCCGAAGATTCATTATAATGGGTGTAGTGGAACACTGCACTTTCACATAGTTTACAATCTCCACCATTCTTTTCTCTGCTTCTGCTTTTTCTGCGTGGAAGAAATAAAACAGAGAGACTACAGCTACACAGATTCCTATCAGACCGCCGAGCAGCTGGATCCGTTTTTCTCCACCTCCAGATACTTCTGGGGATCATCCAGGTATTTTTCAATGATTTTCAGGGATGTGCCATCCAGACGCATCTCTTCCTGTGTCTGGCCCATCTGCTCACAGATTCCCCTGTCATCCTCTTTTGCAAAAGCAACGCCTATTCCGGTGATCATCAGAGGCTCTTCCAGGATACGGAAGCTTGCATCATAATCCTTCCTATACTGAACGATAGATTCCTCGTGTGCAGCAACCGCATCTACATATCCTTTTCCCAGAAACGTATAGATCAGCTCCCGGTGTCCCAGGATGATCAGATTTCCCAGCTTTGGGATCCTCTCATCCGTCCGGTTCAGAAAGATGCTTTCCGGTTTGGTTGTGGACTGGACAGCGGTAATCGTCAAGACGTCCTTCCATAGAAAAAACAGCCCATGATACAATCAATCTCGCCGCTCTCCACCAGTTCTTTTTTCTCCTCCCAGTTGATCTGGACAACCTTCACCTGTTATCCCATTCTTTTGAATGCTTCCGTAGCCAGTTCTACATCAATTCCTGTCGGTACACCATCCTCATTCAGATAATTGTATGGTGGATAGCTGTCGCTGCCGAGGGTAATAACAGGCTTTTCGGTTTCTTCTTTCGTGTTATCTGTGTTTTTGCACCCTGCCAGGGTGACTGCTAAATATCAAAAGTCCTAATAAAATTGCTATAGTTCTTCTTAATTTCAATGAATGATTATGTTTTTGCGTTTACTACCCCTTTTTGTCAGCAGTTTTGTGATCACTCTTTTTAATTGCGGAATATCAATCGGCTTTCCAATATGTTCATTCATCCCGGCCTCCAGACATGCTTTCCGATCTTCCTCAAAAGCATTTGCCGTCATGGCAATGATTGGAATCTTTTTAGCATCTTCACGTTCCAGCATACGAATTGCTTTTGTTGCTTCCAGCCCATCCATGACCGGCATCATCACATCCATGATGATGACATCATACTCATCCAACCTGGAATTCTGAAATATTTCAAATGCCTCTTTTCCGTTTTTCGCTTCTGTAATGTTCAGATGCTCCTCCTCCAGGATTGCATGGGCTATCTCCATATTAATGACATTATCTTCAACAAGAAGCACCCGTTTTCCTGACAGATCCATATCCTGTGAGTAGCTGTCCTTCTGTGAATCATTATTTTCAACCAAATAATCTATTTCAAATGGAACCGTAACCGTAAACGTGCTTCCTACATTTTCTTCGCTTTCCAGTTCTATCGTTCCACCCATCCGTTCAACAATATCTTTGACAATCGAAAGTCCCAGACCGGAGCCACTGAATGTTGTAGTTGACTGTTTGCCTTCCTGCGCAAAAGCATCAAACGCATGTTTTTGAAATTCTTCACTCATACCAAGACCGGTATCTGAACATACAAACTGAAAAACAGCTATATTCCCATCATCCGATAATTCTTCGCAATGAACATTCACTGTTCCATGAAAATGATTGTATTTAATCGCGTTGGAAGAAAGATTCATTAAAACCCTGCTCAGATGTACCGGACTTCCAATCAAATATCTGTGGCGGATTGTGCTTGCTTCCACGCCGCCTTCAAATCTTACACCATTCTCATAAGCACTCATTGCAACAACCGTCAGATTATTCCTTAACAGTTCTGCCAGATCAAAGGATTTATGTTCCAACACAAGGGAACCGGATTCCAGTTTGCTGATATCCAGGACATTGTTGATCAGATTTTGCAGATAATCGGCGGACTGAAGTACCTTCTTCCTGCATTCCCTTAACTTGACCACATCATTGTTATATTTTTCAGCGATATGGATCATCCCCACGATTCCGTTTAGCGGTGTACGGATATCGTGGCTCATACGCCGGAGAAAGGCTGTTTTTGAAAGATTCGCGCGATGAGCATCTTCCATGCTTTCCTTAAGCTGTTTCTGATACATGAGTTCCCGTGATTTTTCTTCCGTAATATCTCGTACGACATAAAGCACATCCACAGCGTTTCCATGTGCATCTCTGCTCTTTACAATAAATCTGGCCAGCCGCCATTCTCCGTTTACTCCCATAAATTCAATCGAAACAAAATTCGTATTACGAAGTCTCTCTGTCAATGTATCAAAGTCAAGAAACTCCCGGTATTTTTTTCTCTCTTCCTGGGCGGCAAATGCTGTTGGAAGTCTTTCCATAACATCATCAATTTTCCCCTTTTGTCCAAGGATTTTTTGCACAAGGTCATGGCCTTTCAAAAGCTCATATGTCCGCTCTTTAACATTGGCTTGTACGATTGTTACATACAACGTAGCAATTGCGGCAATAATCTCTGACCTCTTTGTCGCCTCATCAAGAGCCTTTTTCAACAGTACCGTACTTTTCAGATTTTCCCTCACACATCCAAGATGTCCGCCAACATCAGACAGCAGTGTAATGGAAATCTCATTCTGCCTCAAATCAGGATTATCTACCCCGATGAATCCATTCATCTGATGATTGGCATAAATCGGCACCGCAATCAAGGAACATATTTCCTGTGTTTTTAACAATTCATATTCTTCCGGTTCAGAATTTTTTGTCGCTTCCAGATCATGAATCACGATTACTTCCTTGTTTTCAAATCGTTTCACCCAGTTCGGCATCGAACTGACCGGGATTGCCTGAAGGTTATCTATCTCTGGTGCCACTCCATCGGCACACCATTCAAATGCATTGCTCAGACTGTCCTTCTGATCAGTTTCCCAGTCAAAAACATATACCCGGTCTGCCCCTGTATAGTTTCCAATCGCCTGCAACAAAGAGTGAATAATTTCTGACAGCTCCTGCTCATTTTCCACCTGATCCATAAGCGATATCTGATGCAGGATCGTGTCCATACTATGTAATTTTATTTGATAGAGTTCCTGAATCTCTTTTGTTTTCATTTTCTATCCCCCCCTGCAGTAAAACTATTATGGTTACGTCTGTGAAATAACACCGTAAGAAAGGATCCTGCTACGGCAGGATTCTCCGCCTAAACTTATGCAAAAAAACTGGTTTTATTATACTCTAACACTTTACTGCACACAAGAAAAACATTACCTTTTAGCGTTAAAAGGCAAAAAAAGAACAGCAACTGTGCCCGAAGTTCCAGTGATGTGTATCAAAAACGGAAATGGACTTTCGGCAGATATATTTTCTTCTGTTTCTCTGTCTTCAGGATCAGATGGAGGAACTGACAAAACAGACACAGACCCGCAATGATAAGATGCAGCTGATGATGGAACAGATCGTGCTGTCCAATAAGAGCAGCCAAAAAGAAAAAACAGATCGGCAAAAAGAATGAAAACAGCTTCCAGATGCCATATCAAGATGTTACCGCTTTGTGCCTGAAAAGTCGAAGTTGAGGAACATCATATTTTGGAGATCTGAAGATCGCAGGGTGCTGGGTACATTACAGGCGCAAGTTCCATGAGGCACTGGAGGTCATACCGAAAGATCTGAGGAAACAGTCTGTTTTGTACCTCATCATGAACCCGATCCGTGCGATTTACCGGGAGGAAGGAAAGCTTTCCGGTCTTTCATCAGACGAACGGACTGCCCATCGACTTTTACATAATAAATTCCGCTGATCCATTTAGATTCCTGCAGCGCTCCGTTCTTATCCATGTAATACCATTTTCCACCGATCTTCTGCCAGCCAGTCTGCATTTTGCCGTTTTTGTTCAAATAATACTTTGTGTTTTCTATGGCGGCCTTCACATGCACATCCGCAGAGGTATTGCTAGAACAACGGCTGCTATCGCTGAAGTTCCCCGTAATAATTCATTTTTTCTTACACTTTTTATGGGTTGCAAGTAAAATTATCAGTATGTAATATATCATACTATACATTCCTTAAAATTACTATTTTTATTTGCGCAGATGGTAAAAAAGCCGGCAGCGATCCTTTCCATTCAGGATCACTGCCGGCTTTTCAGCTTTCTCTTTAGTTTTTAAACGAATGAATCGGTGCCGGGATTCTTCCTGTTCTGTTGACGAATGCCTCGCAGGAGAAGTTGTTGACCGGCATGATCGGTGCATAGCCGAGGAGGCCGCCGAATTCTACGGTCTCGCCCACGCCTTTTCCGATGACCGGGATCAGGCGGACTGCCGTTGTTTTCTGGTTAACCATACCGATGGCAAGCTCATCTGCGATGATTCCGGAGATGGTCGATGCTTTCGTGTCTCCCGGGATGGCGATCATATCAAGACCTACGGAGCAGACACAGGTCATTGCCTCGAGTTTTTCAATGGTCAGTGCGCCGTCGTTGACTGCGTTGATCATACCCTGATCCTCAGAAACCGGGATGAATGCGCCGGAGAGACCGCCGACATAGGAAGATGCCATAACACCGCCCTTTTTCACCTGATCGTTCAGAAGCGCCAGCGCCGCTGTCGTTCCCGGTGCACCTGCGTGCTCGAGGCCGATCTCCTCAAGGATATCCGCAACGGAATCTCCGATCGCCGGAGTCGGTGCCAGGGAAAGGTCAATGATACCAAACGGAATGTTCAGCCGTTTCGAAGCCTCCTGTGCAACGAGCTGTCCGACACGCGTTACCTTAAACGCCGTCTTCTTGATCGTCTCGCAGAGTACCTCAAAGTTCTCGCCGCGTACTTTTTCCAGAGCATGTTTGACAACACCAGGGCCGGAAACGCCGACATTGATGATGGCATCCGCCTCGGTTACGCCGTGGAAAGCGCCTGCCATGAACGGGTTGTCGTCCGGTGCATTGCAGAAAACAACGAGTTTTGCGCATCCAAGGCAGTTGTTCTCTTTGCTTGCCTCCGCCGTCTTCTTGATGATCTCACCCATCAGTTTGACAGCATCCATGTTGATACCGGTTTTAGTGGAGCCAAGGTTGATGGAGCTGCAGACAAAATCCGTCACAGCCAGTGCCTTCGGGATAGAACGGATCAGAAGCTCATCTGCTGTCGTCATACCTTTGCTTACCAGAGCGGAATAGCCGCCGAGGAAATTGACGCCGACTTCTTTTGCCGCACGGTCCAGAGTCTGTGCAATCGTCACGAAATCCTCCGGCGTTCTGCAGGCTGCTGCGCCGACTAAGGCAATCGGGGTAACGGAAATTCTCTTGTTTACAATCGGAATACCGAACTCGCCCTCGATCTCCTCACCTACGGAAACCAGATTTCTGGCAGTCGTCGTGATTTTGTCGTAGATTTTGCGGTTCAGCTTGTCAAGATTGGAGTCGATACAGTCCATAAGACTGATTCCAAGGGTAATGGTACGAACGTCCAGATTCTCTTTTTCGATCATCTCGTTCGTTTCCTTTACTTCAAACAGATTTATCATGTCGTTTTTCTCCTTCGCTTTAGATACGGTGCATCATATTGAAAATATCTTCATGCTGGCAGCGGATGACAACGCCGATGGAACTTCCAAGCTCCTCCAGATCTTTTGCAAGCTCTGCGTTGGATTTCTCGCTCTTGGAGACGTCCGTTACCATCATCATGTTGAAATATCCCTGCACAATCGTCTGAGAAATGTCTTCGATGTTTACCTGGTTCTCTGCCAGATAATTACATACCTTTGCGATAATGCCCACGGTGTCCTTGCCTACGACAGTGATAATTGTCTTCTTCATGTTTCCATTCTCCTTTTTCTGGTTTTATGTCAAAGCCCCGGAAAAACCGGTAATGGCGGCCTTGCGAAAAACATGGTATGTAGCTCTAAAAATGTATATTTAAACCTCAATTAACGGTGATACTTCGCTTCTTTTAGCGACAGCGAGATGAAAATCACCCGAGTGATACGGATTATCACCCGTTGTGACCTCGCAGGCCACGGTTTCAAAGGCCAGTGCCTCATAATTATTTTCCTTGCTCAGATGGCCGAGCAGCACTTCCTGCAGATTGTCGTGCAGAATCTCGCAGAGGAGATGGCCTGCCGCCAGGTTCGATAAATGGCCTTTCGCCCCGGCGATCCGCTGTTTTAACGGATACGGGTACGGTCCGACCGCAAGCATGTTCTCGTCGTGATTTGCCTCTAGCAAAACGGCATCCAGCCCGGTCAGATTCTGAACCGTGTAATCGCTGTAAACGCCAAGATCCGTCGCAATCGCAATCGATTTCCCGCCGGATTCCATGCGGTAGCCGACCGGCTCTGCCGCATCGTGGGAGATCGTAAACGGATGTACGGCGATGTCTCCCAGTGTAAACGTGTCATCCGCGTGAATCGTGTGAAAAATCCCCTCCGGAAACTTTCCAAGGCTCTTCGTCTGCTGCATCGCCTGAATTGTTCCATCCGTTGCGTAAATCGGAATACCATACCGGCGCGCCAGCACGCCAAGGCCCTGGATATGATCGGAATGCTCATGTGTCACGAGAATGCCGTCCAGCTCCTTCGCGCTGCGGTCGAGAACAGCCAGTCCCGCCTCCACGCGCTTTCCGCTGATGCCCGCATCGATCAGAAGGCTTGTGGTCTCGCTTCCCGCGAAAATGCAGTTTCCGCTCGAACCACTTGCAATACTACAAAGTTTCATATTTTTTCATCCTATGGTCTAACTGTTTTTTTGTTTCCTCAAAATCGCCGCTGTTGTCGATTTCAAAATCGCAGTGGCTGCTGAATTCATCCTCGGAAAGCTGATTTGCCATGATTTCGCGAACTTTCTTCTCGGAATAGCCGCGTCCTTCGATCAATCGCTCCTTCCGGACTTCTTCATCCGCATAAATATACCACAGTTCATCACAAATTTCATCATATTTTTCTTCGATTAAGAGTGCGGCCTCCACAAAGACGTATTCCGTCCCTGCTTTTTCCGCGGCTGCAATGGCTTTTTTGATATACCGTTTTACCGCCGGATGAACGATCGCATTCAGGGCTTTTAACTTTTCTTCGTCCTGAAAAACGATCTCAGCAATCCGTTTCCGGTCAAGTTCGCCGGTCTCTGTGGTGATCTGTCTGCCGAACAGCTTCACAATCTCTCCATAGCATTCGCCGCCCGGCAGCATCACAAGGTAACCTGCCTCGTCCGCCTGGATCACCGTTGCATCATAATTCTGTCCAAGGTACGTGAGCACTTCGCTTTTTCCGGCGCCCACGCCGCCTGTAATTCCAAAAACTTTCATTCTTTTGTATCCTTTCGCTCCTGGTATGAGTGCACTATTTCGCCTCGTACCAGTTGTTTCCTGTGTGCATATCGATCTCGAGTTTGACAGCCAGATGTGCTGCCCCGGTCATCTCCTCTTCCAGGATCTGTTCTGCCTTTTCGAGCTCGTCTTCCGGCACTTCCAGCAGCAGCTCATCGTGTACCTGAAGAAGAAGTCTGGTCTTTAACTGCTCCTCTTTCAGCCGTTTCGCCACGCGGATCATCGCTATTTTAATAATATCCGCCGCCGTTCCCTGGATCGGCGCATTCATCGCAACGCGCTCGCCGAATGACCGCTGCATAAAGTTGCTCGATTTCAGCTCCGGCATCGGCCGTCTGCGTCCGAACATCGTCACGGAATAGCCTTTCTCTTTGGCATCCTCTACGCAGCGGTTCAAAAACTCATGAATACCCGGATACGTCTCAAAATACTGCTGAATATAGGCCTCTGCCTCTTTCCGGCTGATGCCGAGATCCTGGCCCAGACCGAACGAACTGATGCCGTATACGATACCGAAGTTGACCGCCTTCGCATTTCTTCTCTGCAGCGGTGTTACCTCTTCAAGCGGCACATGGAACACTTTCGATGCCGTCATGCGGTGGATATCCTCCGCCTCGCGGTACGCCTCGATCAGGTTTTCATCGCCCGACATATGGGCCAGCACGCGGAGCTCAATCTGGGAATAGTCGGCATCCAGAAAGACACAGCCAGGCTTTGGCACGAAGGCTTTCCGGATCAGACGGCCAAGCTCCATCCGCACCGGAATGTTCTGCAGATTCGGATCAGTACTGCTGATGCGGCCGGTCGCGGTAATTGTCTGGTTAAATGTCGAATGGATTCTTCCATCTTTCCCGATCACGGCCTGCAGACCGTCGGCGTACGTCGATTTCAGTTTGGCAAGCTGGCGGTACTCCAGAATATCGGCAACGAGTTTGTGATCCGGTGCGAGCTTTTCGAGCACATCGGCGGCGGTGGAATAACCCGTCTTGGTCTTTTTGCCGCCCGGAAGCTGCAGCTTTTCAAACAGAATCACGCCGAGCTGCTTCGGGGAATTGATGTTGAACTCCTCGCCGGCCTCCTCGTAGATCTGTGCCTCCAGCTCTCTGATCCGCTCCGCCAGCTCAGCTCCGTAAACGGAAAGTGCTTCTTTTTCTGCGGCGATTCCATCCGCTTCCATCTGACGGAGCGTAAACACCAGCGGAATCTCCACATTCCGGTACAGATCCCACATGCCCTGCTCCTTCAGCAGCTTTTCCATGTTTTCCTGTGCGGCAAATACAGCATACGCCTGATAACCTGCATACGACTCCTGCTGTTCCGGCGTCATCTTTCCTGCGGCCGGAATCTTGCTTCCGCCGAAGATCTCTTCCACTGCCGGCACATAGCGGTGTACGTACTCTTTTACGATATCATCGTACGAATACTGTGATTTCAATGGATTTAATAAATACGCGGCAATTCCGGCATCAAACAGATGGGCTTCATCGGCGTCCGGCATATCCTTCAGAAATTCTTTTCCGTCCATGACGCAGAAAACCGAAATCTGCTTCTGCAGCTCAGTCAATTTTTCTTTTAAATAATCTCCGGTCAGGAAACCTTCTGCTGGGAAGTAAACAACATCCGGCTCTCCGCTTCCATACGCAACTGCCATACCGACAAGTGAACGGCTCCGATCTGCCATCGGTCCGTCCTTCGGGGTTTCTTCTGTCAGAAGAGCGGCTCCTGCCTTCTCCTCCTTCGCGATGGTTTCAAAGAGTTCTTCCGCCTCGGAAAAATCCGTTACGGTGCGCAGAAAGACGGCATCCTCTGGTTCTGCATTCGTCTCCTCGAAGCGGCCCAGCAGGTTCTTAAACTCCAGACGTTTGAACATCTCATACGCTTTTGGTGTATAAAAATTCGAGAGTGCCGCTTTTTCACGGTCGAGCTCCACCGGCGCATCGGTATCAATCGTTGCAAGTTTTTTGCTTAATTCCGCCAGATCATAATGATCACGCATCGCTTCTTTTGCCTTGTTCGGTTTGATCTCCTCGAAATGTGCATGCGCATTTTCCAGTGTCTCGTACTGCAGCAGGATTTTCGTCGCGGTTTTCTCGCCGACACCCGGCAGACCCGGGATATTGTCTGCGGTATCGCCCATCAGCGCTTTCAGATCGATGATCTGTTTCGGGAGAAGACTGTATTTTTCCAGCACCTCTGCCGTGTGGTAATTTTCAATCGTCGTCACACGCTTTACGGTCTTTGGAATCCGGATCAGAATGTGGTCCGTTGCAAGCTGCAGCAGGTCGCGGTCTCCGGATACGATCGTAACTTCCATCCCTTCCGCCTCGCATTTGCGGCCGAGCGTTCCTAAGATATCATCCGCCTCATAGCCCTCTTTTGTGACAATCTCAATGTCCATTGCTGCGAGCACTTCCTGGATCACCGGGACCTGTTCGCGCAATTCCTGCGGCATCGGCTTTCTCGTTCCCTTGTACTGGTCATACATTTTGTGACGGAATGTCGGTGCATGGAGGTCAAACGCCACGGCAAGATACTGCGGCTGCTCCTCATCGAGAATTTTAAACAGAATATTCAGGAATCCATATACGGCGTTCGTGTGCAGTCCTTCTGCATTGGACAGATCCGGTACGCCGTAAAAAGCCCGGTTCAGAATACTGTGTCCGTCCAGTAATACGATTTTATCACTCATAATAATCCTTTCAGCCAGGGTAATTCTATCACTTCAAAATAGTGCAGAGCCAGGAGCACCAGAAACAGAACGAGAATCAGCATCAGCACCCGGAAAAACGTATCTTTGTACCGGCGGTGTCTCGCTTCTTCCTCTTTTTTCTCCAGATCGCGTTCCAGAAGTCCTGTCAGATTGTAGGAATCGGGCGCGTCATCCTCGAAATATGCCATCGCACGGTTCACAATAAAATATGTCTCCAGTTCCTCGTGGCATGTATGGCATTTCCGGATATGGGAAATAAACGGTTCCATCTCTTTCTCCGGCATATTTCCCTGCACGTATGGCTGTATTAATTTTTCTGCTTCTTTACAGTCCATAAAATCCTGCTCTCCTTTTGTATCCGGCCAGTGTTTTCCTCTGGCCGTTTTTTCTGCTATCTACCATCATACACTATTTTCTCATAATTTAAAAGAGACAACCCGCCGAAAATGGGTTGTCTCTTGTTCTCTTATAAGATAACTGTTTTCTAGTGGATTTCCATTATGCACGGACAATGTTCGGGGTCTCTTTTCCTGCCTCGAAATCCAGTGCATTCTGCAGTGTGGTCTCTGCAATCGCACGCAGTGCTTCCTCGGTGAAGAATCCCTGATGTGAAGTGATCATAACGTTCGGGAAGGACAGGAGACGTGCTGTGGTGGAGTGCTCCAGAATCTCATCGGAACGGTCCTCGAATACGTTCGGGGTTTCCTCCTCGTATACGTCAAGGCCGACGCCGAAGAATTTTCTTGCACGGATTCCCTCGATCAGGTCGTCTGTCTTTACCAGACCTCCGCGGGACGTATTGACCAGGATCACGCCGTCTTTCATCTTTTTGATGCTCTCGCGGTTGATCATGTGGTATGTGCTGTCCATCAGCGGGCAGTGCAGGGAGATCAGATCACTCTGTGCCAGCAGTTCATCAAGAGTTACGTACGTAACAAAATCTTTTAAGGATTCATTCTGGTATACATCGTAAGCAATGACTTTCATGCCGAAACCGCGGCAGATTCTTGCCATAGCCGCACCGATTTTTCCGGTTCCGACGATTCCGGCGGTCTTCTGATAGAAGTTAAATCCCATCAGTCCGCCCAGGCTGAAGTCGTTTTCTCTTACTTTCGTATATGCTTTGTGCATGTGGCGGTTTACCGTCATGGCCAGTGTCATCGCATGCTCAGCTACAGCCTCCGGGGAGTAACCCGGTACACGGCGTACATCAATGCCGTATTTTGCAGCTGTCTTTAAATCTACGTTGTTGAAGCCTGCGCAGCGCATCAGGATCAGCTTGACGCCTGCCTCATGCAGTGCTTCTACGGTTTTTGTTCCGACATCGGAGTTTACGAAGGCGCACACGGCATCGTAGCCCTTTGCCAGGGAAGCGGTTCTTGCAGCAAGGCCGGTTTTTAAATATTCCACTTCAATTTCTGGAAACTGCTCTTTGGTTCGGTCGAAAGATTCTCTGTCGTAGCTCTGGGTATCGTAAAATAAAATTTTCATAATGTTTTTCCTCCTCGCTTTGCGGTCATCTTATTGTTCCCGCTTACAGGTATTACTATACTTCATTGTTAAAACTTTGTCAATGTATTATTTGTTAAAATTTTATCAATTAGTAAATTTATTTTCAACATCTTTCACAACAGTACAAATTTACTGGATCACCTCGTCCAGGAACCGGGACGGCTCGACTTTCTTTTCAAACCGTTCCTCCACATAACAGAGCGTCAGCTCTTTCCGGGCGCGCGTCATTCCGACGTAGAACATCCGCCGCTCCTCCTCGATCGCCTCCGCAAGGACTGCTTTCTGATACGGCATTACGCCCTCGTTGACGTCAAGAAGATAGACCTTGTCGTACTCGAGTCCCTTGACGCTGTGCAGGGTGGAAACCATAACTCCTTCCGCACTCTCTGCGCGCTGCTTCTGTTTTTCCTTCATCTTCTGCTGGTATTCCTCAATATGTGCAAACCAGCCCTCGATGTTTTTCTGGCTCTTTGCCGCCTCCTGCAGCTCGTCCAAAACGGAAATCAGATCATCCTCTTTCAGATGGCGGTATGCAGCATATTCCTTCACATACTGTTCATAGCCGATCGCATAGCGGATGTAATTGACCGCGCCGAACGGCGATAAATGCGTCAGTGTCGTGATATCCTGCTCCAGTTTGCGGATCCGCTGGCACATCCAGTCTTTTTCTTCGTAATATTCCAGAAGTGCATCGAACGAAACAGTCGCCTCCTCAAAGGCATCCCGCGACAGATAACGGTTCGGGCGGTTGGCAATCTTTAAAAACTCGCCGCGCTTCCGGCTTCCCATCGCAAGATTCAGATACGTCAGCAGATCTTTCGCAATCCAGTGGTCATAGAGATCCGGCAGGGTATCCCGCATCTGGAACGGGATCTGTGCTTCCATCAGTTCCTCTACTGCTGTCCGGCAGCCAAGATTCGTGCGGAACAAAAGCGCCATCTCTTCATACGGACAGCCGTTTTTCTCCGCCTCCCGCAGCTCCTCGGCAACGGCACGCATCTCCTCGCGCGGGTTCTTATATCTCCGGATTGCAACCGGAGCGCCTTTCTCGTTGTCGGTGGAAATCGCCTTTTCATACCGCTTTTTGTTGTGGTGGATCAGGCATTGGGACCGCTTCACGATAAATTCCGTACTACGGTAATTTTTATCGAGCACTACCTGCGCCGCGCCCGGGTAATCTTTCGGAAAATTCAGCATGATCTCCGGCTTGGCCCCGCGGAACTGATAAATCGACTGATCGTCATCCCCGACAATAAAGAGGTTATTTTCCGGCAGCGCCAGCATCCGCACAATCTCATACTGCACGGGGCTGATGTCCTGAAACTCGTCAATCAGGATATACTGAAATTTCTGCTGCCAGGCGCGGAGGACCTCCGGCCGCTCCAGAAAGAGACGTTTGCACTGCACCATCAGATCGTCGAAATCGAGTTTTTTGTTCTCCTTCCGCCATTTCTCATACGCCTCATAGATTTCGCGGAACTTTTCCTGCGGCATACAGGCGGAATAGTAATGTTCCAGCGGGATCTGATTGTTCTTCACAGTGCTGATTTCGCGCGCCAGATTTTCCTCGAGATCCTCTTCCTCCAGGTCTCTGGCATAGTGGTTGACCAGCTCGCGCATCAGCCGCTTTTTCTCTTCCTCGCTTAAAATATTGTTGCCGGACATGCGGTACGTATGGCGCAGAATCGCGTAGAATATCCCGTGGAACGTTCCAAAGGTGACCTGGGTACTCGTCTTTCCCATCGCCTTTAAATACCGCTCCTTCATCTCTTTTGCCGCCGCACGCGTAAATGTTACGACAAGAATACGAGAGGCGGAAATGCCGCTCGTTACAAGCTGGCAGGTCCGCCCCGTAATCACTGCGGTTTTCCCCGACCCCGGTCCGGCAAGGACCATCATGGGGCCGGTGGTATGCATCACCGCTTTTTTCTGTGAATCATTATATATCATTTGGATAATTTCTCAATCGCTTTGTTGATGCGGGCAAGAGACTCCTCTTTTCCCAGAACCTCAAGGATTTCCGTTGCGCCGGCCGGTGTCATCTGTTTTCCGGAAAGAGCGGTACGGATCGGCCACATAATATAACCGGTCTTGTATCCTTTTTCTTTTCCGAATGCGCTGAGCATCTCAAAGAGAGCATCATTGCTGAAATCTTCCTGCGCTGCCAGCAGCGGTTTTACTTCCTGAAGAAGTGCAAGGGAGGTCTCCTCGTTTGTCTTCATCTTTTTGTGAGTGTACATCGAAGCGTCGTACTCCGGAACTTCCTCGAAGAAGTCGATGAGGTCTGCAATATCCGGGAATACTTCGATTCTTGTTTTTACCATGGCTGCAATTTTCTTAAAATCGAGCGGACGGTGGACTGTCTTCTGGATATACGGAAGCGCCATCTCATAGAACTTCTCGTCGTCCATTGCCTTCATGTACTCGCCGTTCATCCAGCGGAGTTTTGTCATATCGAAAACGGCCGGAGATTTGCTGATGTGGTGGTAATCGAAGATTTTTACCAGCTCCTCGAGAGAATAGATCTCGCGGTTTCCTTCCGGGCTCCATCCAAGAAGGGCTACGAAGTTGACAATGGCATCTTTTAAGAAGCCCTGATCGATCAGGTCTTCATAAGAAGAATGGCCGCAGCGTTTGGACAGCTTCTGATGCTCCTCGTTGGTGATCAGCGGACAGTGTACGTAAACTGGAACTTCCCAGCCGAATGCCTCGTAAATACGGTTGTATTTCGGGGATGAGGACAGATACTCATTACCGCGGACAACGTGGGTTACACCCATCAGATGGTCGTCGATGACGTTTGCGAAGTTGTAGGTCGGATATCCGTCGGATTTGATCAGGATCAGGTCTTCCAGCTCCTCGTTGTTTACGGTGATATCTCCGTAGATCTCATCGTGGAAGGTTGTGGTTCCTTCGGTCGGCATATTGAAACGGATGACGTACGGTTTGCCGGCTGCCAGATTGGCCTCTACTTCCTCTTTGGAAAGACCAAGGCAGTGTTTGTCGTAGATCGAGATTTCTTTTCCGCCTACGTTACGCTTGCACTGGCTCAGGCGCTCTGCGTCACAGAAGCAGTAATAAGCGTCACCCTGCTCTACCAGCTGTTTTGCGTATTTCAGGTACAGACCTGCTGCATTACGCTCGCTCTGTACGTACGGGCCGCAGCCGCCGTCTTTGTCCGGTCCCTCGTCGTGTACCAGGCCGGTCTCTTTTAAGGTACGGTAGATGATATCAAGTGCGCCTTCCTGGAAACGCTCCTGGTCGGTATCCTCGATACGGAGCATAAAGGTTCCGTCATCGTGTTTTGCGATCAGATACGCATACAGGGCAGTACGCAGGTTTCCTACATGCATCCGGCCTGTCGGGCTCGGTGCAAATCTTGTTTTTACATTGCTCATTTTTCTTTTCTCCTGATTTCTGGTTTTTCTGGAACAATCCTTTTGTCTGTTCCCTTCCACCATTTATTTAGAATGGAAAACAGCCCGGCGTTTCTTCCGAGCTGCACCATCCTTCCACTTTTGCCAGCGGCAATGCTCTTTTTCAGACCTCTACGCCGTGCTGTTTCAAATATTCCATAAAGTCGCCGACGGTAGAAAGGTCTGTCAGTTCGTCGGTGTCGATTTCAATTCCGTACTCGTCTTCTAATGCCATAACCATCTCGTAGAGATCCAGGGAATCTGCACCCAGGTCATCTTTAAAAGAGGTATCTTCGTTGATGCTGTCTGCATCACAGTTGAGCTGTTCTACTAAAATTTCTTTTATCTTTTCTAACATTGTCCTGCTCCTTCCTGCCTCTACCCGGCAGCCAGTATTTCTTTCGAAAAAAGTGTATCTGTTATTCCGGCATTTGTCAATAGATTTTTCTACTTTTACTGTTCTTCCGCCTGTGCCTCTCCTTCTCCGCTCTTTCCATCCTGGAACACAATAAAGCGGGAGACGCACAGGGCAATGCCGATTTCCGTCAGGATAAAGAACACCGATGTTCCTCCGTAACTGATAAATGGAAGGGTAATTCCCGTTGCCGGCATCAGTTTCAGAACAACGCACAGGTTCAGAATAACCTGAATGGAAATATGTGCAAAAACGCCGCTCACCATCAGCATTCCATACGCGTCCGGCGCATTCTGTGCAACCACAAACAGACGGTACAGCAGGTAGCCAAACAGCAGCAATACAAGAATCGCGCCAAATATTCCAAGCTCCTCGCAGATGATCGAGAAGATCATATCGTTCTGTGCTTCCGGAATTGTTGTAATCTTCTGCGTACTGTTGCCAAGTCCTTTTCCGAGAAATCCACCGGATCCAATCGCATAAAGTCCCTGCAGAATCTGATAGCTGCCTCCAGAAAGCCATTCATAGATACGATTCGACCGGAAGTCACCGCCTATTCTTTCAAAGATTTGCAGATTATTTTTTAAAATGATAATCGCAAAAACGCCAATTACCGCCGCGCCCGGAATCACACGCGCATAAAATTTTACCTCCGGGTCCGCCAGAAACAAAATGACGCAGGCGATGAGTCCCAGAATAATGGCGGTACTCAGGTTGTCCGTCAGAATCCACGCAGCCAGCGCCTGCAGCACGCCAAGTCCGAGGACAATTGCTTTTGCGCGGATGGTACGCATATTTTTTCCCATCTTCAGGATAATGTATGGCAAATACAGAATCAGCCCCAGCTTTCCAATCTCCGCAGGCTGAAGACTGCCACCGCCGATCCGGAGCCATCTTCTCGCCCCGTAGGCTTCATAACCAAGCGGCGTAAACCTTACCGCCGCCATCAGAAGGAGACTTCCCCAGTATACCAGTGCTGCAATCCGCTGGAACCATACACTATGATAATCTACAAGCTTCGACAATATCACAATCCCCACCAGAACAATAGCAGAAAGCCCCGCCTGATGCGTGAAATAATACATATCATTTCCCTTGAATGTACTGGCCGCCTCGTAGGCACTCGCGCTGTACAGCATAATCAGTCCGAAGCTGACCAGCAAAATAGTGCAGGCCAGCAGGTTATAATCATAAAAATCCGAAGGAAGTTTTTTCTTCCTCTTTTTCTTCTTTTCTTTCTTCTGGGATGGCATGTTTACTTTCTCTGCCATGAAGTTTCCACCTCCATTGTTTTACTCCATTTATTTCAGTGCATAGCCAAGCAGGCTGACAAAGCCCGGATTTCGGTCGGTCGTTCCGAGGATAACCTTACGCACCAGCTCCGGATCGTCCGTGATAATGTTGTCCACGCCGCAGTTGACCATCCGCTGCATATCTCCCTGATAATTCAGCGTCCAGGCACAGACTTCTTTACCAAGACTGTGCGCATGCTCTACAAAGCTTTCGGTGATGTACGTATATTTTACAGAAAAGAAGTCCGCCGCGTCCATATCCTCCAGGCCTCCGTACGACATTTTCATCGTATACCCGGTCTTGATATCCGGATTGATTTTCTTTGCCTGCCTGAGGAAATTGTAGTTCATGGAAGTCAGCACACACTGATCCACAAAGTCATTGTCCTCGATGATTTTCACCACTTTTTTGACAATATTCTGGTTGTGGCCGTTGTATTTTACTTCAATATTCAGGTTGATTTTTCCTTTCGCGTACGCGATGACTTCTTCCAGCTTCGGAATCTGCTCGCCGCGGAATTTTTTGTTGAATCGTACACCGGCATCGAGCTGGCTGATTTCATCGTAGGTCAGGGTCCAGATGCTGGCATTCAGACCGGTTGTCCGCTTCAGATTTGTGTCGTGCATAAGGACAATCTCACCATCACTCGTCTCCTGTACATCGATCTCCGCGTAATCCGACATGCTGTCCACTGCATATTTGATCGCGCTCATCGTATTTTCCGGTGCTTTTCTGGCTCCGCCCCGGTGCGCTGACACCGAAATATACTGGGAGGAAGCCGTTGCCTCTGCACGTGTTGCGCGCATGGCATATACAAGATAAACCGTTTCTCCCGCCAGCATGGCGATCGTGAGAACCACCGCCGTTACCGGACCGCAGAAGGTGCGTACCAGCTTCGAGCTCGGCTTTTTCGTTGTCCGGCTCTTCTGGTAGCCCTTTCGGGAGGAACGGATAAAAATCAGATACAGATACGTAATGCTTCCGACAAGGCCGAACGCTCCGCCGATCAGGCTCATCGTCGATTTGACCCAGTCACCGTAGACGATGACGGTACTGACAACGGTAGACGGCGTTTTCACCAGCTTTGCATAGGCAACGACAGCCGTTCCGAAAATCAGATACAAAACCCACGTAATCAGAAAAATCATCACCTGGAAAAAGACGTTGATGCCAAGCTCACGCAGCACGCGTTTTTCCAGTGTCTGGCGCACCCGCAGATGGGTATTTTTCTCTTTTTCCGTCATCATGCACCGGAACGGGATGGTGTAGGAAAACACAAACGAGAACGCGACAAGCAGAATCGTCAGCACCACCGGGATCCAGTATGCCGGGAAGGCATTGAAAATCTTCGTCAGGGAAACCTGAAGCAGTTTCATACTGCGGATGGCGCTGTAGCTGCTGTGCAGCCAAAGGTACGGGAAGCTCGCTGCCATGTAGAAAAACCAGGTCCACGGGCGGGCACGCACAAACTGTGCAGCTCCTCTTCCGCCGGCAAGCATCATGACAGGAACGGAAATCCGTTTTCGTTTCCAGGAGGCCTCCAGAGCCGCCATGACAGCATAGATTTCAAACAGCATACAGAAAAAGAAAACAAGCAGAATTCCAAAAATCAGCAGAAGGGTCAGCGGATGCAGCATGATCTTGTTGAAGTTTTCCGATGTCATATAACTCGTTCCCAGCTGTTTTAAGGAAAAGTTGATCGCCGCATTGGCGAGTCTTGAAACCAGCTGGCTGGAAAACAGGCGGTAGACCGTCTCAAATATCACGATGCTAAGCAGGTTTTTCTGCAAAAGTTTCCATGCCATATTCAGATAAATTCGTATCATTCCTGCATTTTTTACTGCCTTTTTTCTCATCTGCTGTTGTTCTCTCCTGTCAGCCGCAATTCCCCCCGATGAATCTGTATGCAAAAATTACCTTTATTTTTTCTCTTTTGTATTTTACATTTGACACTTCGAGTCTTTTTTGAAGCTCTTTTCTTTCTGTTCATTTTAAACTATCTTCCAGTATAACACAAAACCGGGTCTTTGAGTATTCTTTTTTCTATTTCTGGTTGCACCACTTCTGCAGTTTTTTTACCATGGCGGATGGGCTGCTTACTGTGCCGTCGATCGGCGTACCGAGTTTTTTCTGCCAGGCGAGGATTGTCTGCGGACCGATATAGCCGTCCATGCCGGCCGATGCCCATTTCTGCATTTCTTTTACAAGGGCCGATCCGCCTTTTGGCGTACTGTCCCACTCGGCGGCTGTGATGCCATCACAGAATTTCCGGTTGACAGCCAGCTGATTGCTGATTTTTCCATCCTGCGGTGTGCCGAAAAGTTCCTGCAGACGGCGCGTCAGATTTTCGCCCCAGATTCCGTCCTCTGCGACTGTCTTTCCGGATGACTTTGCTGTCTCTGCCGATTTTTCTTTTGCGGGACCGGCATAACGGCAATACGCTGTATGGCAGTTGACCCAGCCTGCCCCTGAGAGAAGCCGTCCCCAGCTTGTGTTCTGGATTTCCGTCACCGTGTAGCTTCCCTGATCCCGGATCGTTCCGGCAATCCTGCTGTCCGCATCCGGTGCCTGACGGATGTTGAGGGCCGCTGTCTGCACCTGATAGATCCCGGGCGCATACGTTTTTCCTGTTCCGCTGCCTGCTGTTCCCGTTCCTGTGCTCCCTGCACCGCTTCCGATCATCCGCTTCATGCGGTCCCAGTCACCGCGGTTCATGATCTGGCTCGGACAGTATTTGCTGCAGATGTCATAATGACGATAGACTCTTTCCAGCGGAATCCCCGTCTCCCGCATGATCTCCCGCACCAGTGCCGCAGTATTCTCAAATGCTTTTTCATAATTATACCCGGCCTGCACACACATCTCCACACCGATGCTGTTCTTGTTGCCGTACTGCTGAAACAGATTTTTTCCGCCGTAATTAATGCCGACATGCCAGCACCCCCGGCTGTGCGGTGCCGCCTGGTAGGCTGTGTCACCGTCATCGACGTAATAGTGTGCGGAAATGTTCTGGAAATTCCCGTCATGCTGTGCTCGCGCATGTGCCCGCGCATCGGCACCTGCTGCGAAGTTGTCGGTGTTGTGGACTACGATACATTTGGGATTGTTTTCCGCATACGTATTCTGATTTCCAAGATACGACCGATCAATTTTCATATTCTCCCCTTTCTGATGGTTCAGACTGCCCGGCATAACACAGATTTTTTGAAGCGCCGTTCACTCCGGCTTATGGATCTGCTTGATAATCTGATTCACATAATTGCTCAGCCCAGCCACCAGAATCCCCTGCGTGACCGCCGTAAAAACCGCCATCGCCCCCTCCTTCGCCGTCTCAATCTCACTCGTCGCCATCACCCAAACCGCACACAGCACCATGCTGATGCCGCCTAAGATCAGCGGAATGTACTTATTCTTCACCGCCTGCGACTGCCGCAAAGCAACACCGAAAAAATACAGCACGAACGCAACGACGATGAGTTCGGGCTTTACATAATTCATTGCTTCCATGGAACATCCTTTCTGACTGTTCTGTTTTTGAAAGTCTTTTTTCTATATTATGATGGGATAATGATTTACGACTGGATAAGATTTTCTTACTGTAAACCCAAAAAATCCCACCTGTTTTTCAGATGGGATTTTCCAGTGGTGTGCTGTTCTTTGATTTTTAATTTACTATCTTGTGCAGCAATTCCCCTGACCTGCCCCTGGCTGCGGTGCCGCACAGAAAGTCTTTGCATCAAACGACGGATTAAACGCATAAAAGTTCTTCGAATTCAATTCGTCCTGTACAGAACGCAGTGCTTCACCAAAACGTTGGAAATGCACAACCTCACGTGCCCGCAGGAAACGAATCGGATCAGCTACCTCCGGATCTTTTACCAAGCGAAGGATGTTGTCGTACGTTGACCGGGCTTTCTGTTCTGCAGCGAGATCTTCGAACAGATCTGTTAACGGATCGCCTTTCGACTGAAATTCGCAGGAATTAAACGGGACTCCGCCGGCCGCCTGTGGCCAGATTCCGGCCGTGTGGTCTACATAGTAATTAGCAAAACCGGAATTCTGAATTTCTTCCAGCGAAAGATTACAGGTAAGCTGATGAACGATCGTGGATACCATTTCGAGATGAGCTAATTCCTCGGTACCAACATCATTCAACACCCCCGCTACAATTCGGTTCGGTGCTGTGAAACGCTGAGAGAGATACCGCATGGATGCGCCCATCTCTCCATCCGGTCCACCATACTGACTCATGATAATTTGGGCGATTTTGGGGTTTGGTGTCGTGATGTTTACAGGATACTCGAGGCGTTTTTCATAATTCCACATCCGTCAGCACCCTCCTTTCCGGTTGACTTCCCACGGCCATGGCTGCATAACCCATTCGAAAGAACGGCTCATGCGGTCGTTGGCGGTATCGATCGTGAGCGGGCCGTACTGTTCGGCGTACTGTTTCAGTGCTTCTTTTCGAAGCTCCACTTTTTCCCGGAAAAAGGCAAGTGCATCTTCATCCTCCGGGTGGGTGTCGAGGTAAAGGTTCATTTCAACAACAGCAAAGCTGACCTGATCAATCCAGGCGAGCAGCTTTTCGCGGGATGGCATCTGCGGCATCATAGGCACTGTCCTCCTCCCTTTCCACAGAATGGTTTACAGAGTTCCGGGAATAAGGTTCCATTTTTTAATGCAGCGGAAAGATCATAGATCTGTTCAAACCGCTGCATCGGAACGTACGCCATTGCAGGTATCATATGATCTACATGCTGCATTTTCCGCGGGAAATTCCTTGATTCCATCTTCAGTTCCATATTGTTTGAAGCGGCGCGGCGGTTCTGCATATTGTTCGCACCGCAGCAGCCGCGATTCATACGGGATGAATCCATACCATGTTCCTCTTTCATTTTCTGTTCTTTATAGAGTATGAAGAAAATAAGAAAGTGTCAAAAAAGGCAGCGGTTTCTCTTCCGCTGCCTTTCTGTCATACTAATGAAATTTTCATCAAAACTGCATCTCATACAAATGCGCATAAATCCCGCCTTTCGCGAGCAGTTCCTTATGTGTGCCTTCCTCCGCAATTCCATTCTCCGTCAGCACCAGAATCCGCTTTGCATTCCGGATTGTGGACAGCCGGTGCGCAATCACGAAGGTTGTCCTGTCTTTCGCCAGAAGTTCCAAAGATTTCTGGACGACTTTTTCGCTTTCGTTGTCGAGCGCTGAGGTTGCCTCGTCGAAAATCAGGATCGGCGGGTTTTTGAGGAATACGCGGGCGATGGAAAGCCGTTGTTTCTGGCCACCGGAAAGTTTTACGCCGCGCTGGCCGATATCGGTGTCGTAGCCGTCCGCCAGTTCCATGATAAATTCATGTGCATTGGCCGCTTTCGCTGCGCGGATGACCTCCTCGTCGGTCGCATCCGGTCTGCCATAGCGGATGTTGTCGATGATCGTTCCCGCAAACAGGTACACATCCTGCTGCACAATACCGATCTCATCGCGCAGATCCTTCAATTTCACATCGCGGATATCCTTTCCATCCAGCAGAATCCTTCCTTCTGTCACATCGTAAAAACGCGGAAGCAGAGAACAGAGTGTCGTCTTTCCGGCGCCGGAGCTGCCCACCAGCGCCACATAGTCTCCTGCCGGGACATGCAGATTCACATTGCTTAACACATTCTCCTTCGACTCCTCATAATGGAACGAAACGTTTTCAAAGGTTACTTCTCCCTGCACATTCTTCAGTGGCAGTGCATCCGGCTTGTCCTGGATGTCCGGTGCGATGCTCATAATTTCCAGGAAACGTTCATAACCGGAATAACCATTCTGGAACTGCTCCGTAAAGTTCACCAGCTTTTTCACCGGATCTGTGCAGTTATTGATGTACAGAAGAAAGGTAACCAGATCCGCCGCCCCAAGCTTCCCACCTGTCATCAGCAATGCGCCGACAATCAGCGAAATAACGGTAATCAGCGTCGAAAAGGCTCCCATTCCCGAATTGTAAATTCCCATATAGCGGTAGCTGACCTTCTTCGAATCGACAAAACGGTCATTTCCCGCATTGAACTTACGCATCTCTTCTGTCTCATTTCCAAACGATTTGACAACACGGATCCCCGAAAGACTGTCCTCAATCTGACTGTTGATATCCGCAATTCTGCGGCGGTTTTCCTTAAATGCACTCTTCATGCGGCTGTTCATCACTAACGCAAACAGCAGCATCACCACAATAACCACAAGCGGCACACATGCCAGCATCGGATTTACCACAAACAGGATGATCATCGCACCGATCAGTTTGATAAACGAAATGACAATATCCTCCGGCCCATGATGTAAAAGCTCACTGATATCGAACAGATCGCTTGTGATGCGCGACAACAGATGGCCGACCTTCTGGTTGTCGAAAAAAGCAAACGAAAGCTTCTGATAATGGCCGAAGATCTCGTTCCGCATATCATGCTCAATCCGCGCCCCCATCACATGGCCGTAATAGGCAATATAAAAGTTACAGTACATTTCAACCAGAACCATAGCAATCATCAGAATACCGAGGCGGATAATCTCACCCGTTGCCTGCTCCAGCGGCTTTTCCACAACCGTACTCGTAATATACCGTACAATCAGTGGAATCACCAGTGTAATGGCTGCTCCAAGCATTGCAAAAAACATGTCGGTAAAAAACAATCCCTTATATGGAATGTAATACCGCGCCAGCTGGCGGATTCTTCTCTTCTCTTTTCCGGTTTCTTTTTCTTTACTCATCCTGTCCTCCCTTTCCGTTGGAAACCATTTTGTAATCTTTTCGGAACTCAGACGGTGATACGCCGCATGCCGTTTTAAATGATTTCATGAAATGCTTATCATTTTCAAATCCAACCTGTTTGGCAATTTCCGTAATTTTATCTTCTGTTTGAATCAACAGACGCTTTGCCTCCGCAATGCGGATCTCCTTCAGATAGTTCACAAAATTCACACCGGTATGTTCTTTAAACGCTGCTGAAAACAGCGAATAATTCATACAAATATGGTTAGATACCATTGCCATATTCAGATCTTTTGCATAATTTTCCCGAATATATGAAATTGCCTCTTCCATTTTTTCTTTTCCGGCTGTCTGACTTTTCAGGCTTTCCCTGTAAACGTGTATCCATTTTTCAAACGCATCCAGAAACAGATCTGCATCACGGTACTGCAGAGGGCGCGGACATTTTTCCTGTTTTTCCGCCACTCGATGAAAAAGATCCAGCTCTTTACAGATTGCTTCTGTTACTGCCAGAAGCTGATAGGGGGAAACCCTCTGATGTGCTGCCTCAAAATACCAGTTCCGCATTTTTCGCAGCACAGTATCTGCCCGGTCCGTTGGCACCTGCAGAATAAATTTTTCCTGAAACTGTGCCAGTTCCGGCTTTTCCTCAAAACATTTTTTCTGATATTCTTCCACAGGATTTTTCTGTATAAATGCCATTTCCCGGGCCAGCAGTGCTTCCTGGTATGCCTCTGGAATTTCCATCACAGAACGATGTTCTTTTCCCACTCCGAGACAAAATCTCTCATCTTTTTCTTTCATGATCCGCTCTGCCTCCGGTTCCGGCAGAAGATACAGAACTCCTCCTTCTACGCCTTCCAGCAGAATTCCGCTGCATTTCGAAAACCGTTCCCCATTTGCCTTGCTGGTCAGCAGGATCCGGAAGCTGTTGTTTCCGATGTATCGCCGGATCCTGCTTTCCATATCCATCCATTCTTTTTCTTCGGCCATTTCTGCATTCATCATCAGATAACGGAGCTGATTTAAAAAGCACCGTTCTTCCTCTTCTTCCGTTTCCCGGGTCTCCGAAAGCTCTCGTTCCAGATTTTCCAGAAGCTGTTCTATCGTCTCCCGCTTGATCGGTTTTAAAATATAGTCCCGAACTCCATGTTTCATCATTTCAACCGCATAGGAAAATTCATCATAGCCGCTTAAAACAATAACAACAGGTTTCTGTGACAACTCCTCCATTTTGTTGACCAGTGTCAGACCATCCATTTTGGGCATACGGATATCAGTGAACATGACGTCCACCCTCTGTTTTCCCAAAATCTCCAATGCCTCTTCTCCGTTTCGACACTCCAGAATCTCCTCCACCGGCACGCTGCTTCGCCGGATCATCGCCACGATTCCCTGTCGAATCAATTTTTCATCTTCTACAACCAGCAGTGTATTCATTTTCTTTTTCTTCCTCTTTCTCGTCACCCTCTTGATCCATCAGAGAATATTTCCCCCTCGTGATGGGAAGATGAATACTCACCTTCGTATAGCAATGCTCTTTTGTATAAACTGACAGTCCATACTCTGTTCCAAATTGAATGTGGATTCTGTCCTGTACATTCCGAAGCCCGATTCCATGTTTCGGCTGTGTATCCGAATTCAGGCGCATTCTTAGTTTACGTCTCAGAATTGCAAGCTGCTTTTCTGACATGCCTGTTCCGGAATCTGTGATTTCAATCTCAAAGCTCTTTTCATGCTCTATTCCTTTGATTTCAATGACAGCGTCTGCATCCAGCTCCTCAATTCCATGTGTAATTGCATTTTCCACAATCGGCTGAAGAGACATCTTCGGGATATCCTGCCGATATAAATTTTCCGGCATCTGAACGGACAGTGTTATTGTGAAATCATACCGCAGATTCATCAGTTCCACATAGTTCTGAATATAATTCATCTCATCCTGAACGGTTACCAGGAATTTATTCCAGCGCATATTGTAGTGCAGCATTTCACCAAGTGCTGTCACTGCATCGGAAATCGTATATTCTTCATTAATCTCAGCCATCATCTTGATGGATTCCAGAACATTATAAATAAAATGAGCGTTAATCTGGTTCTGCATTGCCCGGATTGCCGTATCTTTCAGTGCTGCCTCCCTTTTGATGCTTTCCTCGTTCTGTTTCTGAATTCTCTCCAGCATTCCGTTGATACCATAGCTCATTTCCCGCATTTCTTCTGCGCTGTAACAAACCTTGATCTTTGTTGTTCCATTGTCAATCTGACGCATCTCACCCAAGACGTCATAAAACTCCTTCAGCAGGCCACGCACAATCAGATTGACCACCACAATCAGAAGCAGCCCGAAGCCGGCAAATTCAAGCAGCATTCTCTGCTGCTGTTTGATCATGTTTCCGGTTGCATCATCCAAATTGGTCAGTGTTACAAACATTCCATTGAGTTTATCGACTTTCCGAAGCACAATTGCAACGTTTTTCCGGTCAATCACCGCGCTCTGCTGACTCTCTTTTCTGTCACGGATTCCTGCCCGGAACAGAATCAGCCCCCGATAGGACTGCCATTTGCAGGCTGCCGCTGTTTTTCCGCAGTCATATAAATTCCAATTTTCATCAACAAAGCAGGCCCAGCTGCTGTCACCGGATCGATAAATTTCGGGAAATATGTCTGCCATACGCATGGATACCTCGATCACGCCAAGCCTTCCTCCGCTTTGATCCCGCAGTTCCCGTACATAAGTCATCAAATGGGAACCTTCTTTTTTTGTACCGGAGATAATATTTTTTTCCTGTATGTCAAAAAACCACTGTCCTCCGCCCTGATAGCTTCGGTACCAGGCGCAGTTTTTCATCTTTTCCTTCTGGTACAGGATCGGCTGCTGCTCCAGAAAACCATCTGCCATGGCAAAAATATGGATCTGGTACAGATCTGGCATTGCCTCCTGCATTTTATCGATTATGCTGATGCTGTTGTTTCGAAATTGCTGATAATAGCTCTCCGAGATCTCCTCTCCCCTCCTGAGATGAAGAAGATATTTTTCCAACGGTTCATACTCCTGCAGCGTATCTACAACCATTGAGCAGGCATTCGCTTTTGCATTCACCTCCGCACAGGTAAGATCTATTGCCGTTACTGCTTCATTTACCCCATGATCTATGGCATTCTTTTTGATACTCCTAAACCCAAAGCACATCATGCCAAAAAGCGGAATAAAAATAAAGATCAACGTTGTTACGGTAAATTTTTGGTTCAGTTTCAGTCCGCGAAACCAGTTTCGCATTTTTCATCCCCCAGTTTTCTTTTCGGTTCTGTAACCTTACTAATTTTACCAGTTTTTTCTTTAAAAAGCAATTTTTTCAGAAAAATTATTGACAAAAAGAGAAGACGGTACACTTTTTTTCCGTGCACCGTCTCTCTTTTCGCAAGACTCATATATGACGCAAAGCATGATTCCAGGGAAACAGCTTTCGTACCATTGTTATACTGTTGTCAGATCCCACGGTTCATAAATCTTTGGAACATCGCTGATCAGACGTTTGGTATACGCTGCTGTCGGGTGAAGAATTACTTCTTCTGCCGGTCCCGATTCCACAAATTTTCCATGCTCCATAATATAAACATTATCGGATACATAGTAAGCAAGACCAATATCGTGGGTGATGAAGATAATCGTCATATTGATCTCATCACGCAACTTCAGCAGCATATCCAGGATCGTTGCACGTGAGCAGGCATCAATCATAGACGTCGGCTCATCGGCAAGCAGAATCTTTGGTTTCAGAAGGAAAATACGTGCAATCATCAGTCGCTGCATCTGGCCTCCTGACAGCTCAAATGGATATTTGTTTGTCAGTTCTGCGTATTTTAAGTTTACAAAGCTGCAGGCCTCTGTCATCAGACGTTCTTTTTCTTCTTTCGGCAGATTCTTGTCACCGCGCATATTAATGCAATCCAGCAGAACAGAATCTACACGTTTAAACATATTGTAGGAAGCAAACGGATCCTGGAAAATCGCCTGAATTCCCTTCCAGTACTCTTTTTTCTTCTTTCCGTTCGAGATGTCTCTTGGTTTACCCTGGAAATCAATTTCACCTTCCGTTACGCTGATCAGCCCGAGCAACATCTTCGAAAGGGTTGTTTTTCCGGATCCGGATTCTCCTACGATAGAAACAAATTCACCTTCATGAAAATCGAAATCAACATGGTCTACAGCGACCGTTTTTGCATCGCCAAAGCCAAACACTTTCGTTACGCCTCTTCCGGAGAGGCATGGTTTTAATTCTTTACCATCACGCATTTGCATACACCTCCCGAACCTTTCTCTCAGACATCAGGCAGCGGTACTCTCTTCCGTTCGGCAGTTCGATGACCTCTGGTTTCATACCGCGGCAGGTTGGCTGTGCATAAGGACAGCGGTCTGCGAAACGGCAGCCCTCCGGCGGATGCTTCAGGTTTGGCGGAGTTCCCGGAATTGCAGTCAGCTTCTGTTCTCTTACACCTTCCTCCGGAACGATGATCGATCCCATCAGACCTTTGGAATATGGATGCAGCGGATCGAATACCATTTCTTTTGCGGTACCTTTTTCTACAATCTGTCCAGCATACATAACCATAATATCATCGGTTACGTTGTAAAGAAGCGGCAGCTCGTGTGTGATGAAGATCATGGATTTGATAAATCCTTTTTCCATCAGATCACGCATCATTTTAATAACCATTTTCTGGGAAGTTACATCCAGCGCGGACGATGGCTCATCGGCGATCAGTACCTTCGGAGAAAGAATGGTCGAAATTGCGATAACGGTTCTCTGTTTCATACCTCCGGAAAGCTCAACCGCATGCTTTTGCAGTACCTCCTCCGGCAGGCCTAAGATCTGAAAACGTTCTTTTGCCAGATCATAAATATCCTTTCTCGGCATTTTCGGATCATGCGCATGAATAACGTCTTCTACAAATCGGATGATTTTCTGTGTCGGGTTCAGAGCATTCATTGCTGCCTGCGGAATGTAGGCGATCTCATTGCCCAGAATATTTTTCCGGACATCGTCTGGTTTCATTCCGGAAATTTTTCTTCCATCTACGATAATATCGCCGCTGATGTAGTGAAGCGGTGCGAAATAATAGCCCATCAGGGACAGTGCCAGCGTCGATTTACCACAGCCGGACTCACCTGCTACACCGAGGGATTTTCCCTCCTCAATCTTCAGGGAGACTCCGTCTACGGCGTATACATCTTCATGAAAACGAGTTACATATTTCGTTTTCAGATTGTTTACTTCCAGCATTACTTTTCCCATAGCTGCCTCCTTAGTCTCTTAACTGCGGGTTGAATACCTGGTCAAGACCGGTGTTCATCAGGTTAAGAGAGAATGAAATAAGTGCGATTACAAGAATAACCGGGAAATATGCCCACCATGCACCGTTTAAGTGTGCATTGTACTGGGTTGCCCATTGCATCATAAGACCAAGTGTTGCAGTCTTTGTGGTTGCCGGTCCAAGTCCGATCATAGAAAGCTGTGCCTCTGCCAGAATTCCGGAGGAAATCTGGAGAATGAAGGCCATAACAACGTAGGATGCAACGTACGGAAGGATGTCGGTAAGGACAATCCGCAGCATGCTGTGGCCGGACAGTTTGGAAAGGTTTACATGGTCACGGTTTCGAAGAGAAATAACCTGGGAACGTACAGAACGTGTTGTCCACGGCCATGCGGTAATTCCGATCAGGAGTGCCACCATCATGATTCCCCTCTGAGACTCACCTACGCTGTAGGAGATGAGGATCAAGAGAACGAAGGATGGGATAACAGTGAACAAGTTGGTAAAGAACAGAATCAGGTTGTCCACAAAACCTCCAAGGTAACCTGCAAGAAGTCCGAGGAACAGTCCGATCACGGTTGCAATGATTCCCGCAACCAGACCAATTTTCAGGGATGAACCTGTTGCAGAGATCAGCTCAGTCAAAACATCACGACCAAAGTTATCTGTACCAAGCACGAAAGTCTGGCGGTTAATAACATCTTTTTCATTGATGTACTGCTTGCTGTCGATGCTCTGAACCTCTTCCAGCTCACCGGTCTCTTCATTTTTCTCGGCAATAATAGTTGGAACATCTTCTAAAATACCATCGATCTCTTTGTCAAGACGCTGATATTTTTTCTTTTTTGCTGCGATAAGGCCTTTCTGTTCTGCATTTGGGTCATATTTTTCCTCCCAGAGAGCAATCAGACCTTCTGCATCGGTAACATCGATTTCACTGGCATCTACACCGCCGTATTTTTCCAGCCATTCTGCCATCATAGAACGGTTGTCCATTGTCAGTTTGCTTTCAACGATGGATGCGGTTGCATCAACATTCATCTTATACGTTTTGCCGGAATTTACGGTGTCCTGAATCGAAAGATAGGTACCCGGTTTGAAAAAGTTTCCGTTTCCGATCATTGCCAGCGGATCTTTTGCCACAACAAGCGGATAGATGATAATAGTCAGGAGAATTGCCAAGAAGATTACAAATCCTGTCACGAATTTTCCTGAATGAAAAATCTGTTTGATTGTATTTTTCATAGCGTATTCTCCTTTCTAATCCTGCTGGGATGCTTTGACACGTGGGTCAATGACTGCATACAGAAGTTCAACAAGCAGGTTGGCCAGCAGAACCATGATAGTAATGATTAACGTACAGGCAGAAAGCAGCGGATAATCCTGGCCGGTAACTGCTGAGAGCATCGTTGTTCCAAGTCCCGGATAACTGAATACCATCTCAGCTACCAGGTTACCGCCTATCATGGTACCAAGGGACATTGCAAGACCGGTGATCTGCGGAAGCATTGCGTTACGGAACACATATTTCACAATCGTATGATCCTTGATTCCAAGGAAACGACTGTATTTTACATAGTCGGCATTCAATTCATAAATTGACATTGAACGCATACCAATAGCCTGGCCGCCGATCGTGATGATTACGATAGACCAGAACGGCAACTGGTAATGTGAAAGCACAGATTTCATAAAAGCAAGGCTCATATGCGGAATCATACTGCTCGCATAGCCGCCTGCTGCAGGTGCAATATGTAATTTCAGTGAGAAAACAAATAAAAGTACGGTTGCCATACCAAAGGCAGGTACGTTACTGATAAACAGGAATGCCGGAAGGATTGCCTTGTCGAAAACACCTTTCATGTAAGCTGCAATTGCACCAAGCAGGTTACCAAGAATCCATCCAACAATAATGGCCGGAAGCTGTAAACATATGGTCCACAGAACTGAACTGGAAATAATATCGGATACGGTACGCGGATACTGGCTGAAAGAAATGCCGAAATCACCGCGAAGTGCATTTTTTACCCAGGTAAAAAACTGGACATACATTGGTTTGTTAATACCAAATTTCGCTGCATAGTCTTCATATACTTTCTGAATTGCAGTCGCATCGGTCATACCTTCTACCGATTTGGACGCAATAGTTGAAACCGGATCGCCCGGCATCAGACGCGGAAGAATGAAGTTCAGCAGCACTGCAAAGACTAACGTCAAAAGATACCACATGATCTTCTGCGTATAATACTTTTTCATTCCTTTCATAGAGGAACCCTCCTTCTGATTTTGTAAAAGCGGCCGGAGCACCCCGGCTCCGGCCGCCTCTGTTACAATTCAGTGTGTGCTTTCTTTCTGTTTGGCAAATCAGCCGTCAATCAGTTCCAGATTGTACAGTGCTGCTACGCCATAACCATCGGTGCAGTCCATCGGAGGAACATTGGTTCCATCGTCTTTCTGCGGATAGTTGGTCCATACGGACTCGTTTACTTCGTGGAATACCTGCGGTCTGTACATCAGCGGTACACACGGGCAATCTTCCAGCATAATCTTGGAAAGTTCTGTATAGTAATCTTTCAGTTTTGCATCATCGGTCTCATGAGGAATTGCTGCAAGGATTTCATCTACACGGTCGTTCTGATAATGACCGAAGTTACCACTGAAGTTAACCTCAAGATCGTTGTAATCAGAGCTCATGAAGAAACGGCATCTCATGTACGGGTTGGCAACCGATGTACCAGGGCCGGACTGCATGGTGATTTCGAAGTTTCCGGTACTGTAATCCGTGCTGTAGTTTGCTGCTTCCGGGAAGTAGGTCTCAATGTTGATACCAATATTCTTTCCTGCTGCTGCTACGATTTCAAGGGTTGCATTCCAGTCAGACCATCCTGTCGGGCACTCAGCCTTATAGGAAAGGTTCTTTCCGTTGTACTCACGGATTCCGTCTCCGTCGGTGTCTACGATTCCGGCATCGTCCAGAAGCTTCTTAGCACCTTCTACATCGGCATTGGACCACTGATACTCTTTTAAGGCATCCTGATCCACCATAGCCTGCTCAGCATCGGTCGGGTTCATGACAGAACGCGGAACATCTGCGAAGGTAGGAGACTGTCCGGACATTGCTGAAGAAATAACCTGATCGTAGTCAACTGCCATAGCGATTGCCTTACGAACAGCTACCTGATCCAGTCCTTCTACTTCTGTATTAAAGAACAGGGTAGGCATTGTCATACACAGCTGATACGGTGCTTCATCAACATAGGTAGAAATCGGAAGATCCTGCTCTAACCACAATTTCTGAAGGTCTGTGATGAATATCTGTGCCACATCAATATCACCATTCTGGAATGCGGTGGTAGCTGCTGCGTTATCTTTAAAGATCGGGTGAGAAATATATTTCGGAACCGGAAGCTTACCCCACATGGAATCTGCCTGTCCCCAATAATTATCATCGCGGATCAGAACTACGTTCTGGTCATTGTCAAAGTATTTTTTGTACGGTCCGGAAGTTACCAGATCGTCCATCTTATCCATTTTAATTGCTTCAGCATCGTTGTTGTTTCTGTCAGCTACGGTCTTTAAATAATTTTCCTGCATGATGTAGAGCATCGGCAGATATCTTTCCGCGAGAACCGGGTTAACTGCTTCGCCGGAGTCATCGGTTGTCAGTTTGAAGACTACGGTACTGTCATCCTGTGCAACAACATCTGCAATGTAGCTCTTCATTTCAGCGCCGGTAGAAGAATTGTAATCTACATGTGCATGATAGGTAGCTGCTACATCTTTTGCAGTAACCGGTGTGCCGTCATTCCATTTTGCGTCAGCTTTGATTTTCACTGTGATCTCGGTACGATTGTCGTTCCATACTGGATCTCCGTCTGCAAGCAACGGATACATTTTTGCATCCAGTGGATTCCACATATAAAGAGTTTCATAAACAAGTACACGTGAAGCATCGCCCTGTGCTATAACCATTGCATTGTTTGAGTTTGCGGACATTGGGTTGTAATCGTTGACGGTACCCCACTGCTGTCCTGCGAAGTAAAGAGTTTCATTTCTTGGAAGCTCTCCTACCACATCATCTGAACCTGTGGTATCTTCGCTGGAAGCATCTGCTGTGCTGGAAGATGCTGCTGTGGCATCGCTTGATGCATCTGCTGTTCCGCTGGAGGATGCTGTTGTTCCTCCGGATGATGCTGTTGTTCCTCCGGATGAACCGGTGCTTGTACTTCCGCTGTCTCCACATCCGGCAAGCATCGTTCCTGCCATTGTCACTGTCATTAACAGTGCAAGGACTTTCATGTTACGCTTTTTCATACTTTTTACCTCCTTAAGGTTTTCGTTCTTGCTTGATGAATTCATTATACACAAAGACTGTTAGAAAAACAGTGTCTATTTTTTGTTTTTGGTGTTCTTTTTTTGTTTTATGTTGGTTAAATTGCTCATTTTACTCTTTTTAACTCCCTTTGTTCTGCTCATTTTTCACATATCCATTTTCGCAACATCTGCACTATTTCGTCATTATGATTATTTGTGCTATTTTTCCGTCTTTTCCGACATTTTTCCGTTCGCTTTTTCCATCTCTTTGTGCTATGATGAATATCGTATCAATTTCAGGAGGTTTTTTCTATTATGAATACTGTTTCTCATAAGTACCGACAGTCAGCGCTTCTGCTTCTGACCGCTGCGATCTGGGGTTCTGCCTTTGTCGCACAGCAGACCGGTATGGATTATGTCGGACCTTTTACGTTCAACGCGGCACGAAACCTGCTCGGCGGACTTACGCTTCTTCCGCTGATTGTCTTTTTCTCCTCGCGTAAAAAGCGAACCCTACCGCCGGATGCTTCGTCAGAAAATGGCACACAGCCAAAAACGCTCTGGGCGGGCGGTATTCTCTGCGGCATCGCACTGTTTGTCGCCTCAACTCTGCAGCAGATCGGCATCCAGTACACAACCGTCGGAAAGGCCGGTTTTATCACCGCACTTTACATCGTACTTGTTCCGGTCTGCGGTTTTTTTCTCCGAAAGCGTGTACAGCCGAAGGTCTGGCTCGCAGTTCTTATTGCCGTCGCTGGTCTCTATCTGCTCTGTATGACAGACGGCTCCTTCTCTTTGCAGAAGGGAGATTTTCTTGTGCTTGCCTGCGCGCTCGGATTTACCGTACATATTCTGGTTATTGATCATTTTTCTCCGCTTGTCAGCGGCATCAAAATGTCCTGCATTCAGTTTTTTACCTGTTCGATCCTGTCCGCTGTCTGTATGGTTCTCTTTGAAACCGTAAACTTCTCCGATCTTCTGCACGCCTGGATGCCGATTCTCTATGCCGGAATTCTCTCTTCAGGTATTGGCTATACCCTGCAGATCATCGGGCAGAAAGGATTAAATCCTACCACAGCTTCTCTGCTTATGAGCCTGGAATCCGTTTTTTCTGTTCTTGCCGGTTGGATTCTCCTTCATCAGGCTCTCTCCGCTCGCGAGCTCTCCGGCTGTATTCTGATGTTTGCAGCGATCGTGCTGGTACAGCTTCCGGGATTTTCCAAAACCAACGCTGTTTCCTGATGCCATTCCTTTTTCAGTGTAAGAAAGATTCCTGTTTTGCGAGCTTCTTTCTTACGACAGCTTGCTTTGATGACATAATTTCCCTCCGCCGCAGTGTGATCCTGCCCGGAGGGCTTTTTTATGCCTTCCGAAAATTTAACAGAATCAAGTAAGTCACCTGCTTCCATTTCGAATATCCGCTTGCCCAATATTTTCATAGCATAAAAATACAAAATTCTGCATATTGATTGCAGGATTTTTTAATTCGTGCTACACTGTTTTTATTGTACCAATAAGCACTTATTTTATTAGGAGGTTCTGTCATGCCCGTTTTTGATTTCAGCAATTCCCCGGAAAAAGCAAAAGTTTCCGAATGTACGTATACTGTTTTCCGCACAAACGCACCGTTTACTTCTCCGGATCAGCCGATCCTAATTCTGGATACAAAAGAGAAGGCTTTCCCGCATCATCCCTGTGGTATTTTCACAAACCCATCCAAACGGACCTCGTTTGAATTTAAAGAGGAAGAAGAAACCTTTATTGCCGACATTCTTCAGATCGATGCCCGTTTTGTCAGCCTTTTAAAATGGCTCGGTGAAAACCATATCAATGTCCGCCTTTCCGGTACACAAACATCCGACGGTTATGCAGTTTACAAAATCCGCGAGATCGCTTTCGGTGGCGGCGCAAAGCTTTCGGCTGAGGATGGATTTTTACAGTTTATGATTGAGCGTCTCCTCGCCAGCAATGCACCGGAAGAAGAAGTTGAGGATGAGGATCAGGAGGAAACCGGTGACAGCATGAAGCTCACCAGCATCCAATCCATCACTGATTTTATGAACTGTGCCGGAAGAACGCTGCCGGACAATATCCGCCTTTGGGCTCGTCGAAACCTCGCTGTTGCCCGTTCCCACGAAGTCTCTCCCGAAGAACGTCGTCACGCACAGCGCGCCCTCTCCATGATGATGAATATTCAATGGAAAAGCAACTATTTTGAAGCCATTGATCCAGTGGAAGCACGCCGGATCCTCGATGAAGAACTGTATGGCATGGAACGCGTGAAGCAGAGAATTATCGAAACCATCATTCAGATTAACCGGACTCATACGCTGCCGGCCTATGGTCTGTTACTGATCGGTCCTGCCGGAACCGGAAAATCGCAGATTGCTTATGCCGTTGCGCGTATCTTAAAACTGCCGTGGACAACACTCGATATGAGTTCAATCAATGACCCGGAACAGCTGACCGGAAGCTCCCGCATTTACGCAAACGCAAAACCGGGAATCATCATGGATGCTTTTTCCATGGCCGGCGAATCCAACCTCGTCTTTATCATCAACGAACTCGACAAGGCTGCCTCCGGCAAGGGTAATGGAAACCCGGCAGATGTTCTGCTGACCCTTCTTGATAATCTTGGTTTTACCGATAACTATATCGAATGTATGATCCCGACCGTCGGTGTATACCCGATTGCAACCGCAAACGACAAGGACCAGATCAGTGCTCCGCTGATGTCCCGCTTCGCTGTGATTGAAATTCCGGATTACACACCGGAAGAAAAGAAAATCATTTTCTCCCGCTATGCACTTCCAAAGGTGTTAAAACGTATCGGTATGAAAGAAAAGGAATGCATTCTGACACCGGAAGGACTCGATGCCGTAATCTCCTGCCACGAAAACACAAGCGGTATTCGTGATCTTGAGCAGGCTGCTGAGCATATCGCAGCAAATGCGTTATATCAGATAGAAGTCAACCATGTTTCCTCTGTTACCTTTAATGCAGAAATGGTACGTGAACTGCTCTTGTCCTGCTGATCTGCCTTATTTTCTATTTTGAAGGCGTATCAGGGTACGGCGAAAACCAGTGACGCAACAATTCACGCTCTGTGGTGCTGAAATTTTTTGTATTATTTTAGAGTGTGCTGTAAAATAGTTTCCTGTCCCATCAGTCTGTACTTTCGGGCAGGGAACTATTTTATTTCTCCAGATATTTTCATAAAAGAAAGCCCCTGACAATTTCATGTCAGGGGCTTCCTTTCGATCAATTCAGAAAATTTATTTCTGCGGGCCGGAGGAAACAAGTGCTTTACCAGCAGCGTTTCCTTCATATTTTGCAAAGTTCTTGATGAATCTTTCAGCCAGATCCAGTGCTTTGGTCTCCCACTCGGAAGCATCAGCATAGGTATCGCGAGGATCCAGGATAGCCGGATCAACGCCCGGAAGTTCAGTCGGAACTTCGAAGTTGAAGTACGGAATAGTCTTCGTCGGAGCTTCGTTGATAGCACCGCTTAAGATTGCATCGATGATTCCACGGGTATCACGGATGGAGATACGTTTTCCGGTTCCGTTCCAGCCTGTGTTAACCAGGTATGCTTTTGCTCCGCTCTTCTCCATTTTCTTAACAAGCTCTTCTGCATATTTGGTTGGGTGCAGTTCCAGGAATGCCTGGCCGAAGCATGCAGAGAAGGTAGGAGTCGGCTCGGTAATTCCGCGCTCGGTTCCTGCAAGTTTTGCAGTAAATCCGGACAGGAAGTAGTACTGAGTCTGCTCTGGTGTCAGAACAGATACTGGCGGAAGTACGCCGAATGCATCTGCGGACAGGAAGATAACATTCTTAGCTGCCGGTGCAGAAGAAATCGGGCGAACGATGTTCTCAATGTGGTTGATCGGATAAGATACACGAGTATTCTCGGTTACGCTCTTATCATTGAAGTCAATTTTGCCTTCTGCATCAACAGTAACGTTCTCAAGCAGAGCGTCACGTCTGATTGCGTTGTAGATATCCGGCTCAGACTCTTTGTCCAGGTTGATAACTTTTGCATAGCAGCCGCCCTCGAAGTTGAATACTCCGTTGTCGTCCCAGCCGTGCTCGTCATCACCGATCAGAAGACGTTTCGGGTCTGTGGAAAGTGTTGTTTTTCCTGTTCCGGAAAGTCCAAAGAAAATTGCGGTGTTCTCACCGTTCAGGTCTGTGTTTGCAGAGCAGTGCATGGAAGCGATACCCTTCAGCGGCAGATAGTAGTTCATCATGGAGAACATACCTTTCTTCATCTCTCCGCCGTACCATGTGTTGACGATAACCTGCTCACGGCTTGTGATGTTGAATACTACTGCTGTCTCAGAGTTCAGACCCAACTCTTTGTAGTTCTCAACTTTTGCTTTGGATGCGTTGTATACAACGAAATCCGGCTCGAAGTTCTCAAGCTCTTCTGCTGTAGGTTTGATGAACATGTTAGTTACGAAATGTGCCTGCCAAGCTACCTCAACGATGAAGCGGATAGCCATACGGGTATCTTTATTTGCACCGCAGAATGCATCTACAACGAACAGTCTTTTGTTGGAGAGCTCTTTTTTGGCGATCTCTTTTACTGCTGCCCATGCTTCCTGGGTTGCCGGATGGTTATCGTTTTTGTACTCATCAGAAGTCCACCATACAGTATCTTTCGAATTCTCGTCCACAACGATGTATTTGTCTTTCGGTGAACGGCCTGTATAGATACCGGTCATAACGTTAACTGCACCAAGCTCTGTCTCCCGGCCTTTTTCATAGCCTTCCAGCTCTGGTTTTGTCTCTTCCTCAAATAACTGCTCATAAGAAGGGTTGTACACAATTTCTGTGGTACCGGTGATGCCATACTTTGTTAAATCGATCTGTGCCATCTTGTAATTAACCTCTTTCCTTTGATAGTAATACTGCTTCATTCTGCAAAATGCAGAAATTTGAAGGTATCCTTTAGAAGAAACCGGACCAGCCGACCTCTTCTACTCTAATTATACATAAAAGGCCAAAAAAATCAACTGAAAATCTTCCGTTTTTTTACAGAACGTGTCCCAAAATCTGTAAAAATTTTATAAACTTCGATTTTTCGAAGTTTTCTGACAATTGCATTTTTGTACACTTCATCCTGCAAATTGACATTTTTTGATTTTTTATGTTATAATATTAATAATTATGTTCGGAAAGAAGTTTCTTTATGTATTACGATCTGACCCGCGGGAAAATCTCCCGCTCTCTTATCCTGTTTGCCCTGCCGATGATCGCAGGAAATCTGTTGCAGCAGTTTTACAACATTGCCGACACCCTGATCGTCGGACGCGTTCTCGGAAGCAATGCGCTCGCCGCCGTCGGCTCCTCCTATACGCTGATGACGTTTCTGACTTCCATTTTTCTCGGCCTGTCGATGGGCGCCGGTGCGCTCTTTTCGATTTATCAGGGACGAAAAGATCTTTCTTCTTTAAAACTTTCGATTCTCCACGCGTTTCTGCTGATCCTTGCCGTTACGCTCGTGCTGAATCTCGCTGTTTATGCAGGCATCGAGCCGATCCTTACGTTTCTTCGCGTCCCGGATGAAGTCCGTCCCGGCATGCGGACGTATCTTCTGATTATCTTTGCCGGCCTTATTGCAACATCCGTATACAATTTCTTTTCCTGTATGCTGCGCGCGCTCGGAAACTCTTCTGTGCCGCTGATTTTTCTCGCTGTCTCTGCTGTGCTGAACATTGCACTGGATCTGCTCTTTGTCGCTGTACTGCCGTTCGGCATCGCAGGCGCGGCGCTCGCTACGGTTCTTGCGCAGTATGTGTCCGCCGTCGGTATTCTGCTCTATGTGCTGCTCCGCTGCCGCATGTGGCTGCCGTCAAAAAAAGAATGGCGTTTCAGCCATTCCATTTTAAAAGAGATTCTGAATCTTTCTTCGATGACCTGCATTCAGCAGTCGGTCATGAATTTCGGCATTCTGATGGTACAGGGGCTCGTCAACAGCTTCGGTCCGGCGGTCATGGCGGCATTTGCGGCCGCGGTGAAAATTGATACCTTTGCCTATCTGCCGGTGCAGGATTTCGGAAATGCCTACTCCACTTTCACCGCACAGAATTACGGGGCCGGAAATCACGAGCGGATCCGGCGCGGCACGAAAGATGCTTTTGCACTGAGCGCTGCTTTTTCCATCGTCATTTCTCTGCTTGTCAATCTGTTCGCGCATCCGCTGATGCAGATTTTCGTGAAAGCATCAGAAATGGAGGTCATCGCGATCGGCATACAGTACCTGCGGCTGGAAGGCTCGTTCTATCTCGGCATCGGATGGCTGTTTCTGCTGTACGGGTATTACCGCGCTGTCAAACGCGCCGAGATGTCGGTTGTTCTGACCGTCATTTCGCTTGGCATGCGTGTGGCGCTGGCATACCTTTTCTCCGCCACGGCGCTTGGCGTTGCCGGGATCTGGATCGCCATTCCGATCGGCTGGGCACTGGCTGATATGACCGGACTTTTCTTCCTGCGGCGTGCATTCCGATCGCAGAAGCCTGCATAAGTTCCGAATCTTATATCGCAGTACGGTTTTCTGCGGATAAACTGCGGAACTGCCCCGGCGTCTGGTGCATGCGTTCCTGGAAGACGCGGTTAAAATAGCTGATATTTCGGAATCCGCAGTCGCTCGCAATCTTGCTGATCGCCTCCTCGGTGGAAAGCAGCAGCCGGCAGCTCTCGGCAATCCGCAGGTTATTGACATACGTCACGGCGGAAATATGCATAATCGACTTAAAGAAGCGGCAGAAAGCGCTCTCACTCATATGAAACTGGCTCGCCAGTTCCGCGATTTCGAGATCCTCACAGAAATGAGCATTCATGTATGTGAGGATCTCTTTCATTCTGCTGACACGGTAATTCGTCGAGGCATCCGTTTTTCCGCCGTTCTTTTCTGCCGCACTGTAATATCCCTGCCAGATTTTCAGAAGTTCCGCTTTTAACAGCAGCTCCCAGCCCGGTTCTTTTCTTTCCTGCAGATTTCGGATCTCCTGCATGGCCTGTGCCGTTTTTTCTGCAAGGCGTGTCCCCCGCTCTGTCTTGGATGGAAAACGGATCTCGGAGGACAGCACTGGTTCGATATACTGCTGCTGGATCCGGTCAAGCGATGTGCCGGACAGAAAACGCGGCTGGAATACAACGGCAAGAAACGTAAATTCCTGTCCGTCGATTCCCTCTACCTCATGCAGACGGTTTGCATTGACAAAGGCGGTCTCCCCTTCCCGCAGGAGAAAGGTCTCGGTATCCATATGAAAAACAGCTTCGCCCTTTACTGCATAAAAGAGCTCCACTTCCTCATGCCAGTGGCAGTACACCCGCACGGTACTCTGCAGGTCTGTCTCGAAAACGTGAATGCTCAGCGGAAAAAGCTCATCACCGTGGGGCTGTGTTTCTTTTCGGTAATTCATCTGTGAGAGCATATTTTTGTCTCCTCTCTTGTTTTGCTCTGCTGTCCCAATTGTAACACGAACTTTGCGATTCCGGCAAGTTTCCATGTTCTGCCGGCGAATCGCCCTTCCATGACCGTATTTTTCCTTCTTAAATGATAATAATTATCATATTTTATCAGCTTATTGACATTTCTTTTCATCCGCGCTATATTTTAGATACCCCGATAGGGTATGTGATTTCAAATTTTTCATTAAACTCCAGGAATACAGTCCGGCACGCTTTCGTTTCGCTGTATTCCCGGAAGAAAGCAGGTATTGTATGATTAAAACAGTCTTAAAAATTGATGGTATGATGTGCGGCATGTGCGAATCCCATATGAATGATGTAGTCCGCAAGAGCTGCTCTCCAAAGAAAGTAAACTCTTCTGCAAAAAGCGGCGAGACCGTTGTCATCAGCGAAGCGCCGCTCGATATTCCGTATCTGAAACAGCAGATCAAGAACATCGGATATGAGCTGGTTTCGTATACGAGTGAGCCGTATGAGAAAAAGGGATTTTTCCATTTCGGACGATAAGCGGATTTCATGCCTTTCCTTTTGCAGTTTGTGCGTCGGAAAAAAAGCACCTTTTCAGAAGTTTATTTCCTTTTGGAAATCTGCCTCTGAAACGGTGTTTTCTATTTTTTATCCATGATTTGATCAGCCGCAGCAGCATCCGCAGGACGGCGGCGTTTCTTTCTCCTCTTTTTTCGGAGATTCTGCGCCCAGATCGTACCAGGTCGGGTCGATGTCGAATCTGCGGTTGTTTCCAAGATAGATCGGATGGGTCGGGTCTGAGGACAGGTAGGCGCGCTCGGTCGAAACCTTCCACTGTGCATCCCAGTCAATCTTCGGAAGTGCCAGATCGTAGTGTGTGCTGGCGCGGAAGCCGTCTTCCTCTCCCTCAATTCTTCCCTTGGCGTCTGCCGGCGGCACGGCAAAATCTGCAAAGAAGGTGTTCACACCGTCGAAATGGCCTTCGTTGCTTCTGGAGAAGGAACTGCGGTATACCGCGTTGTTGATATTATCGAAGAGCCAGAGATTCATCTTGTCAACCTCTTCCCGCAGCTCCACCGGATACAGCTCCGGCGCGCCTTTTTTGTGCCATGGGCGGAAGTTGACCTCGAAATAAGTGGTCAGCCAGTTGTAATCGTTGTTGACTACCTTTCCCGTCGTTGTGTCGATCAGCGCCGGAACGGTCGTTCTTCCCTGGTAATCATCATCAGCACGGTAATACGCCTCAGAGAGGAACTGATCACCGAACACCGGGTCGATGTTGTTTTCATTGTAAACGTATTCCCAGCCAAGGTTTTTCTCATGCGGGGCATGTTCTACCATATTGACGGAAATCTGATCTTCCAGGCCCTCCAGCTCTCTTACGATCGCCGCGCGGTTGGACCAGTGGCACAGCTTTGCCCAGACGAGACGGTATCTCTTATTACCTTCTGCCTTCAGATCATTTTCACCGTCGCCGAACGGAGTCGTGAAGTGATTCGGCTGTCTGCGGAAATAGCCGTTTTTGTCGATCTCCGATACGGTTTCTTTTGGTCTTACGCGGATTTTTCTTCCATTTACAATCTCATAATCATAATTCGCCATTGATTTTCTGCCTCTCTTTCGCGTGTTCTATCGAATGAATTTTCAAATAGGAAAGCTTTTGCTTTCCTATCATTTCGCTATGTTTTCTATGCAGTTATCATACCATATCTGTCTGGTTACGTCTAATTGCTAATTCTTTGGAGTGGCTATAGGATTTTCTTATATTAAAAGGCTAGTGCCGCATTCTCTGCAAATGGGCGCTGGCCTTGTTTTCGGCGCTTTTTGTTTTTCAGATTTTTCCTTCCCGGCGCAGATACGCCAGAAAGCCGTTGCATCCCTCCACGACATCGCGGTACGTCGCCTCAAAATCTCCCGTATACCACGGATCCGCAATATCGCGGCCGGAACCGGTGAAGGAAAGAAATTTGTAAACCTTTCCATCCGGATCATTTTTCAGCATCCGGTTCAGATTGCGGATATTCGCGGTATCCATGCCGATGATGTAGTCGGCGCGCTCGTAATCCTTCCATGTAATCTGCTTCGCGTGATGCGGCACGAGCGGAATGTGCTCCTCGCGCAGTTTATTGACTGTCCCGTAGTGCGGCGGATTGCCGATCTCCTCGCGGCTGGTGGCGAAGCTGTCAATTTCAAAATTGTGGGCAAGGCCGAGGGAATTTACTTTGTGGGTGAATACGCTCTCAGCAAGAGTCGAGCGGCAAATATTGCCGTGGCAGATGAAAAGTACTCGTATCATAAAAATTTTTCCTCCTATAGCTATCCTCTTAATTAACGCAAATTCCAGATGCGTGGAACCACCCTTTGCAATCATTCGTGCTTATTGTTTCTAAGGCCGCTTTTACAGCCTCAGGTAGTTCAGCAGCAACACGGACTTTCCTCTTTCGGAGAAAGGCTTTCATTTTTGACCACATTTTTTCAATAGGGTTCAAATCTGGACTGTATGGTGGCAAATATAGATAGGAGATCCCCGCCTTGTCTAAAAGTTCCGTCACTATTTTGGCATGATGAGAACGCATGTTATCCATGATTACAACATCGTCTTTCTCAAGGCTCGGTATCCATTGTTTTCCCATATATTTACGAAATCGCTGTGCAGTTGTTCCACCTTGGTACGTAGTATATACCAGACTGCCGTTAAGCCGGATGGATGACAAAACAGTTGTTCCGGCAGGCGTGTTGATCGGGGTAGCATCCATGGCACGTTTCCCATGTACTGCATGTGCATAGTGTCTTGTGAGGTTTGTATTAATACCGCTTTCATCGAGATATATTTGATGTTCTGCATTTGCACCAGATATAGTTTCTATCCATTGACTGCGTTTTCTCTGCACATCGGGGACGATCCTGTTCTTTTGCGTGCAAAGATTTTTTCTTATAAGTATAATAAAACTATATTCTGTTCATTTTCTTTCTTTCCAGTTTATCCCAGTTCAGTTTGTTCTTCTTGTATCCCACAAATGCAGTCACACGGACAAATTCCAGATAAAAGCGGAGAAAAGTTGTTTCAAAAAAACAAGCAGTAATAGCAAGGATCAGCTCTCGAAAAGAAAACCTCTGGTCAATGGTATAGATTCTTGAAAAATATGCAGTTAATGTGAGTAAAATACCATACAGGGCATAGTATGCAAGAAATACCAGCATAAATTTCACATTCAGCATATCCATCATCACAGATAAAACCATTGTAAGTACACCCAAAAGTTCAATAAATGGTGACAATAATTCGTAAAGCAGAAAATAAAGATAGGATAAAAGTCCTACAGCTCCGTACCGTGGGTTTGCCAGCATTTTACGGTGTCCCCACATACACTGGAACAATCCTCTCTGCCATCTTTTCCGCTGCTTGCCTAATTCACTTAATTTTTCCGGAGTCTGCGACCAGCAGATGGCATCCTGTGCAAAATCAATCTTATATGGCTTACGATTCATGCGGCTGAATTCATGAAGTCTGACTACCAGTTCCATATCCTCGCCCATTGTACTGTTGTCATATCCGCCTACGGCAATCACTGTTTTTTTCTCAAATAATCCAAAAGCTCCGGATATGATCATGTTTGCATTGATTTTATCCAGCAGGATACGTGCTGCCAGAAAAGAACGGGCATATTCCAGGGATTGCATTCTTGCTATTATATTTCTGGGCAGCCTGTATTTTATCACATGACCTTTTTTTATGACAACACCATTGGCTGGGCGGACACTTCCACCAACGGCTATTACATTTTCGTCCTCCAGAACCGGGCGAACGATTTTCTCCAGCGAATCATGCTGTAAAATAGAGTCCGCATCCATACAGATAAACCAGGGATACCTGGCTGCATTGATTCCGGCATTTAAGCTGTCTGCTTTTCCGCCATTCTTCTTGCGGATCAAAGTAATGGGCACTTTCTGGTTCGGGCATTCATAAATTTCTTCCTCAGGCTGACATTGGATCAGATGACGGATCGGGCGTTCCACTCGCTCCATATGAAATGCATCAATCAGAACCTGAGATGTTTTGTCTTTAGAACCATCATCTATTACTATAATTTCATATAGTTTATAATCCAGGTTGAGAAGTGAAGTGACTGTATCCTTCACCGTAACCTCTTCGTTATAAGCCGGAACAAGAATGGAAACCGGTATGTAATAGCTTTGCCACAGTTTATTGTGCATCTGTTCAAGGCGGTATGATCTGTACAGCTCAATTGCGCCTGCTACAACCGACAAAAACAAAAAGCTGGAATATCCAATCAGGTATATAATAAAAAACAGATTGACACATTCCAGAAAAAAACGAAATGCATCGGTCATAAACCCGCCCTCCTTTGTACTTTTACTTCATCCAGCTGGTACTCTAACATTTCTTTTGCGTAGCGGTCATTTCCCTGTAAAATATCAGCTAATGCATCCCTGTCTGTATTCAGAACTGCAAGGCTTTTTGCAGCATTATAACGGACATACCAGTTTTTACTGGAAGTCTCTTTTTTCAAGATTTCCAGTGTCTGCGGTCCGGGATACACAGCAAGAGCAGAAATACAGGCATTCTGCAATTCCCAGAACCCTTCCTTTTCTTCTTCAGCGTGATGAAGCAGAAAAGAAACACTTCTTTCATCCTGATATCTGCCAAAATAGCGGACACATGCGATTTGAATTTCCATATCCTGGCTTGTTTCCAGCATAGACAGCATTTCATCCTTCCAGTTTGACGATGCATATCGAATATAATCCAACAAGCTTACCTGCATCCTTGGATGAAATTCACTCAATTTTTTCCAAAGGAGTGGTATCAGTTCTTCTTTTTTATCGAAGGAAAGAAGTCCATCTGCAAGTATTTTTTTATGCGGAAGCAGCTGCTCATTTGCATCCAGAAATGTCAATGCCTGCATAACCGCGTGTATATCTTCTGAACTGTATAATGCCCGCAAAGCATTCTCCCTGCAATAGAGACTTTTATTTCCAAGCAGGTCAAAAAGAAATGGGAAAACAATTTCCTTAGCCTGGAATTTCGTCATATGAAATATGGCAAATACATAAGCCAGGCAGGCCTTTTCCATATCCGGTTTTCTTTTATAAACCGGTATCAGTTCTTCCATCAGCCGACTTACAGATGCTATTCCCTGCTGGAATTGTTCCGGCATACTGTTTTCAACTTTAGATAATGCTTCACTGAACGTCAGAAGTCTGCTGGTTGAATGAAGCTCTTTAACCAGCCTTTTTTCCTGCTTTTTATTTTCCGTTATATTTTCTAAAAACAACTGTCTGTATTCTTCGCAATATCGTTGTTCCCTCCTTTTCAGAACACAGGAACGATATCTTGAAATTATCTCTGTAAAGCAGTTAAAAATGATAATCCCCACACAGACAATAAAATAAAAAACAATCACAAGCTGTGCTATCATTCGTATTCCTTTCCTGTCCAGTATGTCTTCAGAACCTGGTATGCTTCTTTTAATCTTTCATGGTAGGATACTGTATTCTCCCATCCTTTCAGTTTAAGGCCTCCCATCTCGATTGTATTTCCTTCTCCGCCAAAACCTATAAACATCTCTTTGATCCCCACTGATTCAATGCCATAATTTCCGTCATAATAATCATCATGGATCTGCATTCGGGACGGATCAGAAAAATTCAGCAGCTGCCATGGGATTCTAATTTCCACATCATCTCCATTACAGATAAAATCTGCCCTGGAATCATAAGCAGATGCAGATGGATTTCCATTACCATAATACAGCTTTCCACTTTCAAAGGTTTTTAACGGTGTGGCAGCATCCTGATACTGACCAATAACATCCCGTAATACCATGCTGATATTTTCGAATACAGCGCTGTCCCTGGCTGGTGGATCAATATAAGGATCTTTTCCTGTAATATCTTCCTCATAATTGGCATGAATGGGATTATACCGATCCTGAACCAACAGACGAGTATTATCTTTTCCATTTAAGACCAGTACAAAATCTGCAGGTCTTTCAAATTCTGCTGTACAATTTTCCATACGGGTACTGCCTGTTTTTTTGGTCGTATCAACCGGAACATACAGCGTGTCATTTTCCAGATCAAAGTCCTTTTTATGGAGATATAAATAAACACCGGAGGCATCATACTTCACACTGATGAAAGAGCCGTCTTCATATTGGATCACCCTATCTTTATCCGTCCATTCGGAAGTATCACCGTCCACGTAACAAACACTTTCTTTTTCCCCACATTCAAATGCCAGCAGGCCAAAATGCTGGTCATTTGTCTGAGCATCTTCCCAGTAAATATTACGGCTTAAGTCTACAGCATACATGGTATTCCAGGTATGCTTGAACCATTCATCCTGCCAGGAATAGACACAGCCTCCGGAAAGTCCGGCAGCCATAATGTCTTCATAACAATCTACCAGAATCTTTCCCTGTTCTTTTTCAGAATAGTATCCAAGTCCTCTGCTGGTCACCTGATTCTCATGAATCTCACCTCGTCCTGTGGCTGCACCAAATTCAACAGCCAAAACCGGCATTGTATGATGTTCGTTTAAAAGTCTTAAATATGCCCGATAAGTATTCCGTTTTCCGTCAGGAGTGATACAGTCACTAAAGTCAATCTTTTTATCAGACAAGCTGTTCCATGTTGTGTATTCCATACAGGAAAAGTAATCCTGATCATATGGAGATGCACTGTAGCTGGCAAACTGACCTGATATAAATTTATCAGTTGCAGTTATATGTTCTGTGTCGATCCGGGCACATTTTCTGAAATATTCTGCAATCTCTTTAGGATAATCAAAGGGATCTGTTGCATTTCCACTGGAAAAGGAGATCAGACGCTGCTCATCATATCTTGTTGATTCATAGTGCAGCATCCTGTCACCTATTTTGGCAAGCAGGGATTCAAAGGCAGAGGCATCTTTTGAAGCAGTAAGATAGGTTCCTTTATAAGGTTCCATATCCGGATATTTCTCATCTGTATATGCAACTGTTGTATCTTCCCATCCATTTCCGATAATATATCCCAGCACCCATTTCGAGACATCGTGTAAATAAAGTCCTGTACTTGTATCTGCATCATTATTGATGATAAGTCGTTTTCCATGGATCACATCTACAGTGACCAGGCAATTATCCAGAAGCTTTCCTGCAAAGGAGTCGGCATATGCATCCACTCGGGAGTTCTGTATATAATCATTTACCCAGATTCCCTGAAGTAAATATAACGGCTCCTCATGTTGGGAATTGTATTCATAGAACGCTTTATAAAAAGACGGATTCTGGACAGAATAGACTCTCAGCGTATTTGCTCCTGCTTCCTGGATCAGCTGAAACCAGTGCAGATAGGTTTCTTTGGTGATCGCATAATCTGTAGACCATTCACCAGGAATACCGCTTCCCATATCAATTCCCCTGACTTCAAATGGTTTCCACTTATCTTTGTCCTTTATAAGTATCTCTTTATTCTCAGTCCGGACAAATGTGTTTATATGATTGTCCCGGTCTGAGTCCATATAAAATCCGCCATAAAACACAGCTATAAATCCAATAAATAGAAGCAGAATGATGGCAGATATGCTGATAATAAATCGTTTCATATTTTAATCATTAACCTCATTATACTGCTTTACACGGGAGGATGCTGAATACTGACGCAGAGTCTCAATGTTTTCATCCAACCATTTTCCTCTGTTTCGCAAGTAACCTTTTAACTGTCCTTCAGCGGCAGATCTGCTGTCCAGATTTCTTGATACCGGAACCAGAAGTCCCTTTGCCTGCTGTTCTACACTTCCCCATCGTGCATCGTTTCTTGCAAGAGCTGGTGCGATAAAATCAAGGGTTTCATCGATATAACGATAAAGTGATTCCTCACTTAACAGACCTTTTCGCAAGGAATGATATCGCTGGATGATCCGTTCAGTAAAATTCTCATCTTTGATAAGCATTTCAAACCATAATCGGTTGTTCAGGAAAAATCCAGTATAAGGAAGTTCCTCCTCGAAATAGTTATTACAGGCATTATTAAAATCCCATACACACATATGATACAGATTATCTGTTCCCTTATAAATATAAGTGGAATAGTTTCCGGCATCTGCATTACTGGAAAGCTCATTGATAATAAAGTAATCTACAAAGCTGTCTACATCTATCATAGAAGTGTAGCCATGTTTTTCCCTGTCATAATCATATGAGTACAGAGTTTTTTCAAAATTTGAAAAATCCTGCCGGATTTCTTCTGTCAGTCTGGCATCCCTGTTCCTGCTTCCGGGATATTCTATCTGCAGCATGAAGGGGGTTTTGTAGGTATACGTTGTAAAGCTGTTTAAAGCTTCTTCGCCCGCATGCTGATGATCCAGGCGAAGCAGGTATCCGGAAAATGTGCTGCGCTTGGCATTTACACGAAGTCCCAGCCTGGCGCCATCTTTTCCGCCGGTTATCATTTCAGTCATTACATATAGACCTTCATATTCACCATTAAGAATTACTTCGCAGAATCTTACATTTGGCGCATAAGACATCATTTCTCCGGCAAGATTGTAAAACATATAATTTCGTATGGCTGTTTTATCGAGCCAGGGACCGTATAATACCCATTCATGGTGCGCATCCATTCCCATAATGGAAAGCGGATTGTTTTCCCCTTTTTTATCTACAAGTCTGATGGCATAGCTTGGCTTATCAAACTCTCTTGAGGAATTACCTCTCATTCGTATGCGGATTGCAGAAGATACATCTGCCGTTTCATTTGCATGATGGTACTCTTTGCTGTCATTTCCGATTATATCCATCTGAGCAGCAATTGTAGTTTCCCCATCAGCAGCACGTGTATAAATGCGGTTGTTTCCATCATCCTTAATGGGTCTTCCCGGGATTACCACCCCATCTGTATCAATTTTGACAATCGGAAGATATGTACACAGACCGCCATCCGCAGGATCTGTACATGCTTCTTGGGGAATTTCCTGTTCATGCTGATGAATTCTCTCTGTTTTTCGGTAGTCCTTATAAAACAATGGCGCAAAAACGGCAATCAGAATAACCGCAAAGCAGCATGTAAATCCTATTATTTTATATTTCATATCAGTTATAAATCTCATCGCTTTGAGCTACAATATTAACACTTTCAATTTGTCCAAGGTTATAGAAATCATCTGTTAAAGCCGGATGCTGTTTCTGAACTTTTTCCAGTATTTTTCTGGATAATTCATAAATGTACTCAGCATTCTCCTCTGTCGTATTTTTTACCCGAAGAACGGCACCAGTCCCAAAATAACGAAAGACCTGGGATTCTATATTTTCACAGCGGCTTCTTTTTGCACGGATGATCAAAAGCATACGGTTATCACTGCGGATTGCTCCCATGATAAGAAAGATAAGAAAAATAGCAGAACTGCCTACTGCAGCAACCAGATAATCTCCAACTCCACAACATATTCCCACAATGATCGTCCAGAAAATATATACAGTATCTCTGGAATCTTTTATTGCAGTTCGAAAACGCACGATAGATAATGCACCGACCATACCAAGCGACAATGCAATATTGTTTCCTATGACAGTCATAACTGTTCCTGTCATAACAGTCAGAACGATTAGTGTTACTCCAAATTTTTTGCTGTAAATCGTTCCCTTATGTGAGATCACATATGAAATAAAAATAAACAGACCAATGACAGCACTTACCAGAATATGCATTGTAATTTGCTGCCAGGTCATATCCCCCTGCTGGGCAAGCAGGTTATAAATCGTCTCTTTCATTTCCTTTCCTCCTAAAATCTGTAGTCACAGCCAATTTGTCTTGCCATACAGTATTTGCTCACGGAAAGCTCGCTTTTCTGAACGGGCAGAAGCATATGCTTGATATAGCTTAACAAAAAACCGTTATATTTTACTTCCAACACTACAGCAAAAGGAGACATTACACTGTTTAACACCAGATTTCTATCAAATATATTGAAATTTACTTCATTAGCCCGTATTCCAGAATCAAAAGTTATTCGAATAGAATTTTCCGGCGCGATAAATGCAAATCTGTCATATTCTACAACTGTTTTAGGACGGTATGCCCACATTTCCATAATTGAATAACATTCCTGTCCAAACTCACTGCCACTGTTTAAAAGTACAGAATAATCACCCTCAATGAGAGCCTGCGCTTCCCTTCTGGATAATCTTAATGATCGCTTCCGCTGATAAGGTCCCTGCTTCTGCTTCATTTCAAACAGTGCAAAATCCGCATCAGGACTATATACCCGCAAACGAAACTTCCTTCTTAACTCCAGACCATCTTCCTTTTCCTGAAAATCCCGATTTGACAAAGAATCAAAGTACAAAGAACGTACCTGATAACCATCCGGTCCGTTATGTGAGTCAGTATGAACCACATTTGACAAATAATTCCGAAGTTTTAATGCTTCTGCCTGATTAAGTAGAAATTTCTTTTCTTCCCGCAGTACATCGCGCACAGTATTATTTCCTCCTGCCTTTGCTTTTTAGTAAATACTACGATAGTATACATCCATAATTTTTTTTTTTGTCCATATATGGAATAAAACTTTGTAGTATACAATGAACTCTCGATAAAATCAACATTTATTGACAATATATACCAAAAGATATGATATTTTATAAACAAATATATAAAAATCATAATGGAAATGGGGATTCCTTATGAAATGGGGATGTTGTATGATATCAAACTGCCAAAAATATCTTGAAATAATATTAACATTTATCTGTGTGATCGTACTGTATCCACAATCGCCCTATGCCACCGAAGCCATTTCACAGCGTGAAACCATACGCGTGGGATTCTTTGAGATGGACGGATACCATATGCAGGATGAAACCGGAAAACGAAGCGGCTATGGATATGATACCTTACGTCTTATGGCACGCTACTGGAATGTTCATTTTGAATACATCGGCTACGACAAAGCTTGGTTTAATTGCCTGTACGGATTTACGGGAAGATAATCCTTTCAGCTTTGACTTAAACTTCTTCCATGACTACTCCATTCTCCATTACACCGCTTTTCAGATAACGCTTAATCAGCTGTACCACTCGTTCATCCTTTTCATTCCTGCGAAGTAAGTTCATGAGAATTTCATGATTGAGTGTGTCAAAGTATTTCGATAAGTCCAGCTCTGCCCATTCTGTGTCCGATTTTAACGCCCTTATTGCCTCCGTAATCATTTCTTTAAAATCCTGAAGAAAGGCTTGTTTCTTCTCACTCACTTCAGCAGTTCTCTGAGTCTCCTGATATTCCTGTATGACCCCTTTCATATCAATCCGATTGGACTGCAGCTTATTCTGCAAAGCTAACATTTTCTGTATATCGTTGATCTGTGACCACCAAAAAAATATAGACCACACGAGATTGGCTACAGCTTCCGGTGCCTGTCCCCGGAAAAAAATGAGGAGAAGGTACTGTAAGAAATAATTGACTCCCTTAGGAGTAAATATGTAGTAGCAATAATTCATACCTTTTTAGCTGTATTTTGTATCGTAAACAGAAAGAAAATACACTATAATCCAAGGCAATGAAAGTACTTAAAAAAGTAGTTTCGTTGCCTTGGTTCCATTTTTAGAAAGAATAATACTTAGGTGGGAAAATTCCCAGGCGCTGTGTGGAGTTTTCTGTAAGAAGCCGGGGACAGACCGCACTGTTTCTTGAAAAAGGAAGAAAAGTGGTGAGGGTCTAAGAACCCAAGCTGTGTGGAGATGGCAGAAACAGGAAGAGTGGTGCGGCTTAGCATGGACTGGGCCAGCTTGCACTTCTGGGACAGGTAATACTGGTAGGGAGCAACATGATATACCTCCTGGAACAGGTGGATGAGCCTGGAGCGGGATAGGGAAACGGTATCTGCCAGATGATCCAAGGACAGACTTTCTGTTAAGTGCATATCGATATAATTGCGGATCGCCAGTGCAGTAGGATTGATGGGAACTTTGTTTGCCAGAAAATCCGCAAGCTCCTGAATATATTGATGGAGCAGTACAGCCAGCTTGTCAGCAGAGTGTACAGGGTCGGCGGTAAAGGCATCAAGGATCCGGGTCAGAGGTGTTTCGTTATGGAAGCGGGGGATCAGGGTGACACCGTCTAAGCCGTAATCGGAGAGAAGATGCTGTACCAGACTGCCGCTGACATTGAACCAGATCTTGGTCCAGGGATCAACTTTGTCTGAATAGTAGTGGTGGTAGGTGCCGGCAGTAAGGATATAGGCATCTCCGGCATTTACAGTGAGGATACTGCCGTTTCGCTCGATATGTCCACGGCCGCTTAAAACGTATTCAAACACACACAGGGGTCTGCGATAAACCAGGATCTCATAGGCAGGATCCGGGTAAGTGATACCGGCCATGATGGGAGAAAAGCTTTCCGCGGTAGGGCCGGTGTAGACAGTGTATTTTTCAATCTGTGTGCGTGTAATTTCCTGAGGCATGGTGGTTCCTCCATTTTTTGAAAGCAAATTGCAATAATGCAATAACAGCATTGTAGTAAAAAGGAGCAAGCCTGTCAACTATGGCTTTCACTATATAAAATAAAAATGAAATCAACCCAAATAAATGATCACAGGAGGACAAAATTATGACACAAATACCCAGACCGGAGCATCCCCAGCCCCAGATGAAGAGGGAGCATTGGAAAAACCTGAATGGAGAATGGGATTTTTCCTTTGACTTTGGATGCAGCGGCATAGATCAGAAATGGCAGGAAGGAAAGACAGATTGGGAGAAGAAGATCCTGGTGCCCTTCTGCCCGGAAAGTGATCTGAGCGGAATCGGCTATAAGGACTTTATCCCCGGCGTATGGTATCACCGTACCATCACATTGACAGGGGAGGAGCTGAAGGGAGATCTTCTCTTACACTTCGGCGCAGTGGACTATGATGCAAGAGTATGGATCAATGGAGTAGAGGCAGGCAGACACCAGGGCGGTTATGTTTCCTTTACGTTTAATATTACAAAGCTTGTAAAGGAAGGAGAAAATGACATTACGCTTTTTGCAGCAGATGATGTGAGAAGCGGAAAGCAGCCCAAGGGAAAGCAGAGTCATTTCTTCTACTCCAGAGGCTGTGATTATACCAGAACGACAGGTATCTGGCAGACGGTATGGCTTGAGTGGGTACCGGAAAGCTACATTGAAAAAGTGCAATATTATCCAAACCTGGCAGAGGCAACTCTGGGAATTAAGGCGGTGGTAAAGGGGCAGGGCACACTGGAAGCAAAGGCCTTTTATGGGGGAGAGCCCTGTGGCAGCGTAAGCGCAAAGTCAGAGGGCGGCACCGTTACCATGACACTTCCTTTGTCCCGTCTGGAAAAGTGGGAGCCGGGTCATGGCAGACTGTATGACCTTACATTAACCTATGGAGAAGATAAGGTAGAAAGCTACTTTGGTATGCGTGAGGTAAGACTGGATGGAGAGAAATTCCTCATCAACGATAAGAGCGTGTTCCAAAGACTGGTGCTGGATCAGGGCTTCTATCCGGATGGCATTTACACAGCGCCTACAGAGGAAGCACTTGTCAAGGATGTGGAACTGTCCATGGCTGCAGGCTTCAACGGCGCAAGACTCCATCAGAAGGTATTTGAGCCTCTGTTCTTGTATCACTGCGATAAAGCAGGCTATCTGGTATGGGGCGAGCAGGGCTGTTGGGGACTGGATTACAGCAATCCCGCAGCATTAAAATATTTCCTGCCTGAGTGGATGGAAGCCTTGGAGAGAGACTTCAACCATCCCGCCATCATCGGCTGGTGTCCGTTTAATGAGACATGGGATTATGAGGGAAGAAGGCAGGATGACAGCTTACTGGCCAATGTGTATAAGATGACAAAGCTGTATGACACCACCAGACCCTGCATTGATACCAGCGGAAATTATCATGTGGTGACGGACATCTATGACTTACACAATTATGAGCAGGATCCGGCAAAGTTTGCAGCAACCTACGAGTCCTTTAAACAGGGAGGTGATTTGGAAGATAATCATGGCTACAGGCAGACACCTGTAAAGGGTATCCCTACCTTCATCAGTGAGTATGGCGGTATCAAGTGGGACGAAGAAGGTGTTGAAAAGGATGGCTGGGGCTATGGTGCAGGTCCTGCTACCAAGGAGGAATTCCTGAACCGATATAAGGGACTGACCGATGCCCTTTTGGACAATCCCCATATGTTTGCCTTCTGCTATACCCAGCTGTATGATGTGGAGCAGGAGTTAAACGGTCTGTATACCTATGAACGTAAACCCAAGTTTGATATGGATGTGATAAAGGCAATCAATGCCCGTAAGGCAGCAATCGAGGATTAAAAGCATCCCGCAGAGTATAAAAGAAAGCGTGTGAGAGACATTGGGGTCTGACCCTCTTACAATTTTCGAGGATTAAACAATTTATTGTCCGCTACACTTGGCGGTAAATACCCGTGACTGGACTTGCACCAGCAAGATTAGTGCCATGCTCGGCACACAAAATGACTGCCCCGCCTGCTCAAATGCAGGCAGAACAGTCATCTGATCTCTTTATTCACTTTTTATGAAACAAATTTTCCAACGATCAGACAGATTACAATCGTAATCACCATATCCGGCAGAGTGTTTCCCAGCGGCATGTCGATGTTCATCAGAATTCGGTATACCACAAATCCAATCACCCAGATGATCAGATTCGGAATATGTACGGCCAGGCTGCTCTTGTCCCGTTTCAGCAGGAAAAAGTCGGCAATCTGGATTGCGATCATCGGTGCAAAGACCGAGCCGATCAGATAGAGGAAATCTGTGATGTTGTCCATCGGATATACAATCGCTGCGATGGTTCCAATGACGGTGACAACGATGGCCACATGCTTTCCATTCCATTTGCTTACGACGGTCTCGCTGGAAATTCCTGCGGAGTAGGCATCCAGAAATGTCGTTGTTACTGTTGAAAATACAATAATCAGAAGGCCCGCAATGCCAAGGCCTGCCTTCAGCATGATCTGCGCGATGTCATATTCTCCGGTGATGATCGCTGCTCCCATTCCAATCACATACATCCAGCAGCTGACGATTCCATAGACAACCGCGCTGATGGCCGTTGCTTTGACCGGTTCTTTTGCTTCTCTTGTGTAATCGCTGATCAGCGGCAGCCAGGATAACGGCATCGCAACCGCAAGTTCTACTGCTGCACCGAATGTCATACTGTCATCCGATGGCGCTCCTGCTCCGCCTCCGGCAAAGATGACCTTGCTCAGGATCAGGCTAAGCAGAAATAATGCTGCCATGGCAACCGTGTTGATTTTACCAAGATTCGTGATTCCGATCACAATCCAGAGAATAATCAGGACTCCGATCACAAGGCACCAGATCCATCTGCCCGTATGCATTACGCCGTCTGCGGCGAGCGCTCCGTCATAGATCATGATGGCGGTCCAGCCAACGAGCTGCAATACATTCAGGACAGCAAAAAGGATGCTTCCCTTCTGTCCAAAACTCATTTTTACGGTTTCCATGGCACTTTTTCTGACCCTGCCGCCGATCACGCCCGCCAGAAACAGCATCAGGCATCCGATGATATGGCCGATAAGAATCGCTGCCAGACCTTTTCCCATGCCGAGCGGTGCAAGGTAGGTTCCGGTCAGGATTTCGGCAATCGAGACACCTGCCCCAAACCAGATCAGGCCATTCTCGAACAGGCCGGTACGTTTTTCGTTCATTTTCATGTTCCTCTCTTTGCTTAAATTTTCATACCGGAAACCATTTTAGCACAGAAGGGAAAATGCGGCAATTATTTTCCTTCTTCCGATCAATTCCAGCACCTTCATCAGCTTCGGAATCCAGCCCATCTATCTTATATAGACGAGCTGTTTGAGCTCTTTTGGTCTTTCCTTTTTCACAATTATGCAATAATAATCTATAACTTTGCACATACCAAATCATACAAAGCACTCATAAGTTCTTCCCCGTTCCGGCATTCTGCGACCATCGAAATAACCGCATTCTTGTCCGGAAGGATCATAGAAATCTGAGAATATTTTCCATCCGCCCGGTAGGAATTGTATTCTCCTCTCCAGAAAAGATAACCATAATTGTCTGTATCGGATGCTGCTGTACTTTCTTCTATCCATTTTTCGGATAAAATCTGTTTTCCATTCCATTTTCCCTTATTCAGGTAAAACAATCCGAATTTATGAAGTTCAGAAAGTGTAAGGAACAATCCACCTGCGCCAAAACTGTTTCCAAGAGGATCTGTCTCCCATGTCGGCCGCTTGATTCCAAGATGTTTAAAAAGCCTTGGTGTAAGATAAGAGACCAGATCGCATCCGGAACGTCTCTGTACAAGAATGCCTGCCAGGTAGGGACCAACATTATTATATACAAAATGTGTACCTGGCTTATATTGAAACGGAATCGCCAAAGACATTTTTACCCAGTCATCCTCCTGGTATAATGGCCGCTGTTCTCCCATAAGGCTGCCCTGTTCCTGTCCTAAACACATCGTAAGCAGGTCTCGAACCGTTGCCATTTTCAGATTATCATCGATCACATCGGGTAAATCTTCGGGAAAGGCATCCGTCAGTTTTTCATCTAAAGACAGTAATCCTTCCTGGACAGCAAAACCAACTGCACAGGATGTGAAGCTCTTCGTTGCAGAATAGATATTTCTACGGCATTCGGGTTCGCTGTACCATTCATTTATGAGGTCGCCATCTTTTGTGACCTTTATTCCAAGAACGTGAAATGTTTTTGCAGCTCCTATAAAATCAGATATGTCCATAGCTAGGTTCCTCCTTTATTTTTACTATAATATCATGATGGATTCTTTTCTTAAATTCTTATTTTTCATTCAATTCACGGAAGGCAATCTTTCCGGTAGTTTTCTGCCATTCCGGGCATATTCATTTCAACTCACGCCTTCATGGAAAGCGACGGCCAAACCAAACAATATGCTTTGATCCTATCTTCCTATGTATTCCTATGTATATTTCCTCCTCATCAACCACTTCTGATCAATACATTTCACCTCACCATCAAACCGAATATGAAGATGAACTCCGCCAGATCTCAGATTAATCTTTTCTATGATTCCATCTCCGAATTTCGGATGTGTGATATTGTCTCCAATTTTATATTGAACAACTTCATCCTTCTGCTTCTGTGCTTTCTGCTGGCGCTGATACGTATCTCGAATCGGCACTGTCTTATCATGAATCCGGCTTTTTAATACTTTATCATAGTTATGATCCAACAGCGCCTCTCCTGCCTTATAATAAGGTGTCGGTGCTGCACCTATAAGAGAACAACAATATTTCCACGCACTTCCATGTGTTCCAGCCTGCCATTTATACTTCTCAGGTATCCGCATATTGTACTGCATGTAATGCGCATATTCATGCTTGATTGACACTCCCCACAGCTAAAGCAGGGGGATTCCTGTTTCTTCCAC
>NZ_QTWD01000014.1:0-417 GCF_003460955.1 Blautia sp. AF26-2
GAACTTTCGAGGATGTGTTTCACTGTTTAATTATCAAGGATCTCTGCTGTCCCGACTCGGATCAGCTCATTTATTTTATCACAGAACTTTTCGTTTGTCAAGAACTTTTTTAAATTTATTTTTTGAAGTTCTTTCGAACTTCTTTGCTGTTCTCTCGATCAGCAACTCGTTTATTTTATCAAACTCATTTGCTTTTGTCAAGAACTTTTTTCAAGTTTTTTTGAAGCAGTTTTTGCAGCCCGCGGCCGCCACCCGGCTCCGAACTAGGTTTTTCTGTTTCAAAAGAACTCATTCACTGTAGCTCTCGCTGACAGCTTAGTTATAATAACACCCCCGAAAGCAAAAGTCAACACCTTTTTTCGAATTTTCTTATTTTTAGAAAAATACGGTCAATTCTGCATATTCAGTATTTTATCT